>JAPUJL010000236.1 GCA_027296185.1 SAR324 cluster bacterium
GGGGATTGGCCGCCACCACCATGCCCCGCTCCGCCGTAACCCGCGGCACCTGACGCAGGGCCGCGCCGCGCTCGGGATCGGCCTGGGTCTGCGCCGGTGCCCGGACCGGGCCCAGCAGGAGCAGCAGGAGCAGCAGGGGCAGCAGGGGCAACAGCAGCCCCCATGCGGTGCGGGCCAGCAGGGTCCGGAGGGGATGGAGGTTCGGCATGACGGGATGCGAAGTGGGCGGCGGGCGGAATTACTTCAGCGTGTAGCCGCCATCCACCAGGATCGTCTGCCCGGTGGTGAAGGCGGCGTCGCCGGAGGCGAGAAAGGCCACCGCCGCGGCCGTGTCCTCAGGCGTCGCGAACCGCTTCAGCGGCGTCGCCTCCTGGGTGCCGGCCATGTACGCCTCGCTGACGTGGGCCATCATGTCCGTCGGCGTATAGGCCGGGGCGACGCAGTTTACCCGCACTCCCGGGGCGTACCGCTTGGCCAGGGCCTTGGTGAGGTTCACGACCGCCGCCTTGGAGGCGCCGTAGGCGATGGAGTTGGGATCGCCCAGAAATCCGAAGCGCGAGGCGATGTTGACGATGGCACCCCCCGACCCCGCCTCCATGCGCCCGCCGACGGCCCGGCTGCAGAAGAACAGGCCCTTCACGTTCACCGCGAACGTCTCGTCCCAATGCTCCCCGGTGGTCGCTTCGATGGGCTCCTCGTGCTCGATGCCCGCGTTGTTCACCAGCACGTCGATGCGGCCGAAGAAATGCTCCACCCGCTGCACCATCTCCCGCACGGCCCGGTCTTCGCGCACGTCGGCTTGGAAGGGCAGCGCCCGGCGGCCCCGATCCCGTACCTCCTGCGCCACCGCTTCGGCGTGGTGCTGATCGGTGAGGAAATTGATCCCGATGTCCGCCCCCTCCTCCGCCAGGCGCAGGGCGATGGCGCGACCGATGCCGCGGCTGGCGCCGGTGACCAACGCGATGCGGCCTTCCAATCGGTTCATGAGCCGTTGAGCGGGGCTGGCGCGGGGCGCGCCGAGGTTCAGGGCTGGTGCGGGGGCGGCCAGAGTTCAGGACTGTGGCGTGGGCGCCACGGCCTGGGCCTCGAGACGGATCGGAATGCCCAGGGTGTCCATCTCCTGCTGCAGGTTCTTCACCGTCGTGTCGGCCAGGGGAATTCCGGTGCGGCGCCGCTCCTCCTCCTTGCGCGCTTCCACCTCCCCCGGATAGAGCACCCCCTCGCCGGGCCGGGCGGGGGTGGCTTTGAGGTAATCGATCAGGCGGTCGATCTCGCCCTTGAACGTGTCCAGGGGCCGGAACGATTCCACGTCGATGCAGATCATGAAGGTGCAGTTGTTGAACGCGGGGTCCTCTTCCTTGCCGACGAATCCGCCGCCGGTGAGCAGCCCCGCCAGCACCTCCACCATGAAGGCCATCAGGTAGCCCTTGTAACCCTTGGCGCCGCCGACGGGCAGGATCGCCCCACCCTCGTACAAGTCCAGGGGATTGCGGGTGGGATTGCCCTCCTTGTCGATCAGGATGTTCTCCGGCGCCTCCAGCTTGCCGTCGCGCATCACCTGCACCTTGCCCTCCGCCACGGTGCTAGTCGCCATATCGAACACCACCGGCGCGTAGGCGCCTCCGGGAAACGCCGCCGCGAAGGGATTGGTGGCGATGCGTGCCGCGATGCCTCCGAAGGGAGTCACCTTCTGTCCGACCCCGCCCGCCGACGTGCTGACGATGCCGATCAGGCCCGCGTTGGCGGCGGTGATGGCATAGTCCGCCAGCCGCCCGATGTGCAGCAGGTGCGTGACCCCGACCGCGGAGATGCCGTGTTCCTGCGCCCGCGCCACGGCGATGTGGGAGGTCTGCTCCATCGCGGATTGGCCGTAGCCCCAGTGGCCGTCCACCAGCACGGTCGCGCCGTTGTCCTTCACGATTTCCACTTCGGCTCCGGCCTTGATGATCCCGTCGCGCAACAGCCGCATGTAGAAGGGGATGCGGATCACCCCATGGGAATCGTGGCCGGCGAGGTTCGACTTGAGCAGCCGCGAGGCGATCAGCCGGGCCTCCGCCTCGGGCGAGCCGCTGGCCTTGAAGATTTCGAACGCGGCCCGCTCCAGGCTGTCGGGTGGAATGTGATGCGTGTCGGGCATGGGGGGCTGGGCCTCGTCGAAGATCGCGCATTGTCCCGCGGATCGGCTCCGGGCGGGAGCTGCCGGGCCGGCATTGTGGATAGCAGAGAATCGGAGTGCTGGCAACGGCGCCCGGCGGGCGTGCCGCCTACCCGCTCGCGAGGGACTCGAGGTTCGTGCCGATCCCGAAGCGGTCCAGTTCGCTCTGCAGGTTGCGCACGGTTTGCATCGGCAGCGGAATGCCGTTGGCCCGGCGCTCGCGCTCGTTGCGCTCCTCCACCTCGCCGGGTGAGAGCACCTCCTCGCCGGGCCGGGAGGGCGTCGCTTTCAGGTAGGCGATCAGCTGCTCCAGCTCGTCCCGGAAGGCGTCCAGGGTGCGGAAGCGCGTCACGTCCAGGGCGATCATGAAGCTCGGGTTGGAGAACGGCGGCTCCTCTTCCGTGTGGGCGAACCCGGCACCGGTGAGCACCCCGCCCAGCACCTCGACCAGGAAGGCCATCAGATAGCCCTTGTGCCCCAGCGCATCCCCGAGGGGCAGTAGGGCGCCGCCGCGCTCCATATCGGCGGGATCGGTCGAGGGGTTCCCCGACCCGTCGATCATCAGCCCCTCCTCCACGGGCCGTCCCTCGTCCCGGGCCACCCGGAGCTTGCCGTTGGCGATCACGCTGGTCGCCATGTCGAACACCACCGGAAATTCCCGGCGCGAGGGAAATGCCACGGCTAAGGGATTGGTGGCCCAGCGCCGGCGGATGCCCCCGAAGGGCGTCACCAGCTGCGCCGAGCCCCCCGCGGCCGCGAAGATCATGCCGATCATCCCCTCCCGCGCGGCGGTGATCACGTAGTCCGCGAGCCGCCCGATGTGCAGGTTCTCCAGGATGCCCACCGCCGCCACGCCCCGCTCCCGCGCCCGCTCGATGGCGATCCGCATGCCCTCCTCCGCTACGATCTGTCCGTAGGCCCGGTTGCCCCGCAGCAGTACCGTCGAGCCGTTGTCCCGCTCCACGGTCGGCGTCACGCCGGGGCGGATCAGCCCGTCGCGCAACTGAGTCATGTAGTGGTGCACCCGCAGAATTCCGTGGGAATCGTGCCCCGCCAGGCTGGCCTGGGTGAGCCGCCGAGCCAGCAGGCGCGCCTCGGCCTCGGGCGATCCGCTGGCGGAGAAGACCCCGAACGCCGCCTCCTCCAAAATCTCGGGGGAAAATCGCTTGAAAGACTCCATGGACATTCGTCTCGAAATCGGCGCGGAGGCGCCGGATATTGGAGCTCGGGGCGGCCCCCGGCACCGGGCGGGATGCCTGGACAAACGCCCGGCGAACGCATACGTAAGGGAGTCGCCCGCCCGGCGCGTCCGGCGCGTCCGGCGCGTCCGGCGCGCACCGGCCCATCACCGGGCCCCATGACCGGCCCCGATGACCCGGCAGCGGAGCGCCGGTGCCGGGCTTCCGCGGCCGCCCGCCGGGGGGGCGGAGTCATCGATACCCGTGTCCCCAAACCGGCGCAACGCGCGCCGGCCGACAGTCGAGGAGGAGCGGCGGTGAAGATCGCTTATTTGTACAG
>JAPUJL010000237.1 GCA_027296185.1 SAR324 cluster bacterium
ACCGTTCAGGCGACGCCGGCCCAGTTCTCCGAATCCTGGGGGGCGATCCGCGAGGCCGCCGCGGCGCTGGGACGCGATCCGGATGCCCTGGAATCGTGCCTTTACCACGACCTGAACATCGCCGACGACACGGAGCAGGCGTTCGCCGAGACCAAGCGCTTCCTGGACGAATACTACAGCGCCGACTTTTCCCGCGAGGCGGTGGACCGCTGGGCCACCTATGGTCCGCCGGAGCGTTGCGCCGAGCGGATCGGCGAGTTCGCCCGGGCGGGGGTGCAGAACTTCTGCCTCCGTTTCTCTTCCTACGATCAGATGGCGCAACTGCGGCGATTTCTCGACCGCGTGCTCCCGCTGCTGTAAAGTGACCCGTCGCGCCTCGGCGGATGCCCGGCGCGCGGTCGGTATTTGAGTGGCGAAACCCGGGGGTTACCGAGGGACCGAGCGATGGAAATGGTGAAGCCCAGTGTGTGTACGTTGGATTGCCCCGATGCCTGCAGCCTGTCGGTCGTGGTGAACGACGGCCGGATCGAGGAGATTCGGGCCTCCCGGGCCAATCCCTACACGGCCGGAGTGCTCTGCAACAAGGTCACCCGCCACCTGCCGGAACTGATCCATGGCGAGGGGCGGCTCACCACGCCCTTGCGGCGCACCGGCGCCAAGGGCGAAGGCCGCTTCGAGCGCATCGGGTGGGAGCAGGCGCTGGACCTGATCCACGAGCGCTTCAGCGCCGCCATTGCCGAGCACGGACCCCAGTGCGTGTTGCCGCTGAACTACGCCGGCCCCCACGGCACCCTGGCCGGCGGCTCGATGGACCTGCGCTTCTTTCACAAGCTGGGCGCCTCGCTGCTGGACCGGCGGCCCATGTGCGGCGGCGTGCGCGGCGAGGCGTGGGCCGGCACCATGGGCAACGTGCCCGGCGCCCGCCCGGAGCAGGCCGCGGTGGCCAAGCTGGTGATCGTGTGGGGCATCAACGTCACCTGGACGAGCCTGCACCTGATGCCCGTGCTCAACGAGGCCAAGGCGAACGGCGCGAAGATCGTGGTGGTCGACCCGCGCCGCACCAAGGTGGCCGAGCAGGCGCACCTGCACCTCTCGGTGCGCCCCGGGACGGACGTGGTGCTGGCCTGGGCCCTGGCCACGCAGCTGGAGCGGCTGGGCGCGATCGACCGGGCGTTCGTCGCGGAACATGTCCAGGGCTTCGAACCGTTCATGGCCCAGGCGCGCCAATACCCGCCGGAAGCCGCGGCGGAAATCTGCGGCGTGCCGGAGGCGCACATTCGGCGGCTCGCCGAGTGGTACGCCACCCTCGATCCGGCGGCGATCGCCCTGGGGAATGGCCTGGAGCGCAACCGCAACGGCGGCTCGGCGGCCCGCTCGGTGGTGGCCTTGCCGGCATTGGCGGGGAAGTTCGGCGTCCGCGGCGGCGGCGTGATCTACGGCTCCTCCCACGCGTTTCCCAAAAACGCGGCACGGCTGGCCCGGCCCGACCTGGTGCCGGAAGGAACGCGGACGCTGAACATCATCGACGCGGGCAAGTTCCTCACCGACGAGGCCCTCGACCCGCCGATCAAGGCGCTGTTCATCTACAACCACAACGCGCTGATCGTCCATCCGGAGCAGAATCGCCTCCGGCGCGGACTGGAGCGGGAGGATCTGTTCACCGTGGGCTGCGACGTGGTGATGACCGACACGCTCGCATACGCGGACGTGGTGTTGCCGGCGTGCAGCAACTTCGAGCATCCGGACCTGTATCAATCCTACGGCCAGCAATGGCTGCAGCGGGCGGAGCCCGTGATTCCGCCCGTGGGCGAATCGTTGCCCAACACGGAAATCTTCCGGCGGCTGGCGGCGCGCTTCGGCTTCGACGATCCGGCCCTACGGGCCGGCGACGTGGAGCTGATGAACGACGCCTACGATGCCGGCGACCCGCGCATGGCGGGTATCACGCCCAGCGAAATTCCCATCGACCGGGCGCTGGAGATGCGCGTCGACGGGGAGGAGCCGATCCTCTTCCGCAACGTCTTTCCGGCGACCCCCTCGGGCAAGATCGAGTTGGAGTCGGGCTATCTGGGCGAGAAGTTCGGACGGCCCCTGCCCGGTTTCCAGCCCATGGAATCCCCTTACCCGCTGGCCCTGATCTCGCCCGCGGCCAATAACCGCATCACCTCCACCTTCGGTGGGCTGGAGATCAACCGCGGACCGGCGGTGCTGGAGATGCACTCCGGCGATGCCCAGGCCCGGGGGCTGAAGGACGGCGACGACGTGCGGGCGTGGAACGACCTGGGCGAGGTGTTCCTGGTGCTGAAAATCTCGGACGTCATGCGCCCCGGCGTCGTGTGCTCCCACAAGGGCCTCTGGCTGCACACCAGCGGCAACGGCCAGACGATCTCGGCCCTGGCCCCGGCCCATCACTCCGACGCGGGGGAGGGCGCCTGCTTCAACGACGCCCGGATCGACGTGGCCGCCCTCGATTCGGCAGCCCACGAGACAGCCCCCCTCGAGACATCTGCCGTATCGTGAGCACGCTGCAGGGCAAGCGCGCCATCGTCACCGGCTCGGGCCGGGGCATCGGGCGGGCCGTCGCCACCAAGCTGGCGGCGGAAGGGGCGAGCGTCGTCGTCAACGATATCGACCCGGAACCCGCCGAGGAGACCGCCGCGGCCCTGCGGGCGGCGGGGGCGGAAGTCTCGGTCTGCGTGGGGGACGTGGCGGCGCCGGACTTCGGAGAGCGGATCGTCAGGCAGGCCCTGGAGCGGCTCGGCGGCCTCGAAATCGTCGTCAACAACGCTGGCTACG
>JAPUJL010000238.1 GCA_027296185.1 SAR324 cluster bacterium
TTCTACGTCTTCTGGGAGTTGATGCTGTTCCCCATGTATTTCCTGATTGGGGTCTGGGGCAGCGAGCGCAGGCTGTACGCCGCCATCAAGTTCGTGGTCTACACCATGTCCGCGTCGGTGCTGATGCTGGTGGCGATCCTGGCCACGTACTTTCTCAACTACAGCGCCACCGGCGTGTTCACCTTCAATCTGCTGGAGTGGTACCGGCTGGGTGTGGGCATGCCCCTGCAGCTTTGGCTCTTCGCCGCGTTCGCCGTGGCCTTCGCGGTCAAGGTGCCCATGTTCCCCTTCCACACCTGGCTTCCCGACGCCCACGTGGAAGCACCCACGGCGGGGTCGGTGATCCTGGCCGGCGTGCTGCTGAAGATGGGCACCTACGGCTTCATCCGCTTCGCCATGCCGCTCTTCCCCCAGGCCACGCAGGTGGCGCTGCCCTGGCTGATCGGGCTGTCGGTGGTGGGCATTATCTACGGCGCGCTGGTGTGCATGGTGCAGCCGGACATGAAGAAGCTGGTCGCCTACTCCTCGGTGTCGCACTTGGGATTCGTGATGCTGGGCCTGTTCGCCCTCAACCTGCAGAGCGTGCAGGGGGGGATGCTGCAGATGATCAATCACGGCATCAGCACCGGCGGGCTGTTCTTCGTGGTGGGCATGATCTACGAGCGGCGCCACACCAAGGCCATCGCCGAGTTCGGCGGGCTGATCAAGGTGATGCCCATTTATGCGGCGCTGTTCCTGATCATCGTGCTCTCTTCCATCGGGCTGCCCAGCCTCAACGGATTCGTGGGCGAGTATCTGATTCTCGTGGGGGCCTTCCAGGTGGTGCCGGTCGCGACGGTGATCGCGGCCAGCGCAGTGATTCTCGCGGCCGTCTATCTGCTCTGGATGTACCAGCGGGTGTTCTTCGGCAAGATCGCCAAGGAGGTCAACCTGGGCCTGAAGGATCTGCGGTTACGGGAGGTGGCGGTGCTCGCGCCGCTGATTGCGCTGGTGGTGTGGATGGGGGTCTACCCGGCCCCCTTCCTGGACCGCATGGAGCCTTCCGTGGCGCGATTCGTGGAGACCATGAACGCCGAGCGCACGGCGGATGCGCCGGCCCAGCTATACGTGCGCAACGTGTCCCCCGCCCCACCGCGGAGTGAGCGCCGATGAACGCTCCGATCTCCGCCCAGGATTTCCTGACGATCCTCCCCGAGCTGATCCTCTGTGGCGTGGGGCTCCTGGTGCTCGTTTTCGACATGTTCGGTTCGGGCCGCGGCACGGCCAACGTGGCGGGGCTGAGCCTGATCGGATTGTTGGTGGCGGGGTACGCCGAGGTCTCCCTGCTCGGTCAGCAGTTGGAGGGCTTCTTTGGCACCATGAGCGCCGACGACTACTCCATCGCCTTCGAGCTGATCTTCCTCGCCGTGACGGGGTTCACCGTGCTCCTGTCCATGCGCTACCTGGACGACCGGGGCATGGATTACGGCGAGTTTTACGCCCTGCTGCTCTTCGCCACGGCGGGCATGATGCTGATGGCCTCGGCGCTGGATCTGCTGATGATCTTCGTCGGCGTGGAGATCCTCTCCATCTCCAGCTACGTGCTGTGCGGCATGCTCCGGCACGACCTCAAATCCAACGAGTCGGCGCTGAAGTACTTCCTGCTGGGCGCGTTCGCCACGGGCTTTCTGCTCTACGGCATGGCGCTGATCTACGGGGCCACGGGGACGATCCGCCTGCGCGAAATCTCCACGGCGCTGACCCAGGAATCCACCTACGTCAACCCGCTCATGTGGATCGGGCTGGGCATGTTGCTGGTGGGCTTCGGCTTCAAGATCGCGCTGGCGCCCTTCCATATGTGGACGCCGGACGTCTACGAAGGCGCCCCCACGCCCATCACGGCGTTCCTGTCCGCGGGGCCCAAGGCCGCCGGCTTCGCCGCCCTGATCCGCATCCTGGTCGAGGGGCTGGGCCCCATGCAGCCCCAGTGGAGCCAGGTGCTGTGGCTGCTCGCCGTGATCACCATGACCCTGGGCAACGTGGTCGCCATGCAGCAGGACAACATCAAGCGCATGCTGGCCTATTCCTCCATCGCCCACGCCGGCTACATCCTCGCGGCCCTGGTGGTGGGTGGCCCGGAAGGGCTGAGCGCGGTGGTCTTCTATTCCCTGGCCTACACCTTCATGAACACCGGCGCCTTCGGCATCCTGATTCTCGCCTCGGACCGCGAGCGGGAGCGGGTGACCTTCGACGACTTCCGCGGGTTCGGCTTCGTGTCGCCGGCGCTGGCCATCGCGATGTTCATCTTCATGCTCTCCCTGGCGGGCGTCCCGTTGACCGCCGGTTTCGCGGGCAAGTTCCAGATCTTCAAGGCGGCCATCGATAAGGACTTCATCTGGCTGGCGGTGATCCTCGTGCTCAACAGCGTCGTCTCGATCTACTACTACCTGCGCATCGTGGTGGTGATGTACATGCAGCCGGCCACCGAAGCCAGCATCCAGGAGCGCCCCCCGGTGAGCGTTCCCCTCTACGTGGCCATCGCCGCTGCGCTGATCGGCGTGCTCTACCTGGGCATCTTCCCCTCCCAGTGGATCGACCTCTCCCTCCAGTCCGTCTCCCTCCTCGCCGCGGGGGGGTGAGGCGCCAGCGGAGTTACACGAACTCGTGATGGTCCGCGCCAAAATTCCGGAGGCTGCGTCCCTCAACTCCGGGTAGGGCTACGCGAGCAATTCGCGGAACTCGTCGGGCGTCAATCCGGCTTATTTGATAATCGCCCGAAGGAGACCCGGGCCCAGTACTTTGTGATTTGGCACCGGGATGACACAATAGGGGAAGTTGCGGCGGAGCATCAAGTGGGACCCCCGCTGCCGGACCAATTCGAATCCGGCGTTGCCGAGGGCTTTGACGCAGTCGCGCCCGGATATCCGGGGCAGACGGGTCATAGAGCGATGAGTTGATAGTCGAACGGATCGTCTGGGATGGGCTTGCCGTCCCCCTTGAGGACATCGAGGTATCCGCCAATCGCCTCTTTGATGTTCTCGATCGCTTCTTCCTTCGATTCGCCTTGAGTGGCGCAACCGGGCAGGCTGGGGCATTCGGCCACCCAAAATCCGTCTTCGTCCCGATGCAGGAGTATTTGTCTCATAGTAATTGTTAAGGCTGGTGAGTCGCGCGTGCCCGAGCCTCGGTTGCCAAAGCAGAATATCATAATCCCCTTTGGGCGCGCTGCCTGAATCGGCGCACCTTAATTTCCCACCGGTGAAGACACATGGGCATGTTGATCGACGGGGCGTGGGTGACCGAGGATCGGCGTCCCGCCGACTCCAAGGGCCGCTTCCAGCGCGCCGAAACGTCCTTCCGCGACTGGATCGCGGCGGACGGCTCCAGCGGCTTCCCAGCCGCGGCGGGGCGCTACCATCTCTATATTTCCCACGCCTGCCCCTGGGCCCACCGCACGGCCCTCATGCGCAAACTCAAGGGGTTGGAGCAGGCGGTCTCCCTCTCCGTGGTGCACCCTTTCATGGGCCAGGACGGCTGGGAGTTCGCCGAAGGGACCGGCTGCCTCCCGGACACGGTCAACGGCGCCCGCTACCTGCGCGAGGTCTACCGGAAGGCCAAGCCGGATTACACCGGCCGGGTCAGCGTGCCGGTGCTCTGGGACAAGGCATCCGGCACCATCGTCAACAACGAGTCGGCCGAAATCATGCGCATGTTCGACACGGCCTTCGAGGGCATCGCCCGTAACGCCGTGACGTTCTGCCCGCCGGGAAGGGAGGCGGAGATCGACGCGGTGCGCGAGGCGCTGTTCATGCCCATCAACAACGGCGTCTACCGCTGCGGCTTCGCGGGCACGCAGGAGGCCTACGAGGAGGCGGTGGCCGAGCTGTTCGCCGCCCTCGACCGTTGGGAGGGGGTGCTCTCCGGCCAGCGCTACCTGTTGGGCGGCGCGATCACCGAGGCCGACTGGTGCTTCTTCACCACCCTGATCCGCTTCGATCTGGTCTATCACGGCCACTTCAAGTGCAACCTGCGCCGCATCGCGGACTACCCCAACCTCTGGAACTACCTGCGGGACTTATACCAGGTGCCCGGCGTCGCCGAGACCTGCGACTTCGACCACATCAAGGGCCACTACTACCGCAGTCACGAATCCATCAACCCCTCCCGGATCGTCCCCGCCGGGCCGATCCTCGACTTCTCGGCTCCCCACGACCGCGCGCGGTTCGAGGCGATGGACAGTGACTCCGCGGGCGCAGCAGCTAGGGCCGCGGGCGGAAGCTAATTCGCCGAGAATCAGTGGCGATCAACCGTGGAATCGCCGCGCTCCGATCGGCTCACCCCTCCTCCTCCAGCAGCCCGTGGCGCTCGTGCCAGTCGCGGAGGGACTCGTCGGGGTAGTGGGGGAAGCTCCGGTGTTTGCGGGTGGCGGGGACTTCGACCCAGTCCGGCTTGAAATCCAGCAGGATGTGATTGCGCTCCGGAGGCGTGGGGAGCGGGGTGTCGATGGCCGAGGCGTGGGGATGCACCAGCTCCGGCCAGCGCTCGTCGCTGACCCACAGCGGCGAGCCGCACTCGCCGCAGAAGTGGCGCAGACCTTCGCTGTGCTGGGTGCGCTGCGGGGCATCCAGCCAGGGGCGGTAGATCTTGACGTGCTCGGCGCCCTCGATGCGCAGCGTCTCGGCGTCGGCGCCCAGGTTGACCGCCGAGCCCCCCGCGCCGGCGGTCTTGCGGCAGATCGAGCAGTAGCAGTGCATGAACGGGTACGGCGTGTCCGACTCGACGGTGAACCGCACCGCACCGCAATGGCAGGAGCCTTCCAGCTTCATCTTCCCTCCCGAGTCGAAATTGCGTCCTAGGGTGCCGTCAGGGGATTCCACATAAAAATCTGTCGGGGAATTCGTCCCTCCACACCCCTGGATAGATTAAGTTGAAAATGTCTAGCAGGGATTGTAAAATATTGAAATATAATCCGATATCGGGTGCAGGGGCTTAGGCCCCTGCCGGGGAATGGGGGGCAAAGCCCCCAAAGGACGCAGTAAAATTTACATCGCGATAACCTCTGTCACGACACCAGGTTGACCCAAAAAGAACCGAATCGAAATCCCCCTGTCCCCTTAGCATGCCCGCTCCCGGCCGCGCCACCGGCTCCGCTTCCCGCTTGATTTCGCGGCCGGGCGCCTCGTATGATCGATCTCTCTCCGCCCCCGCCGAGGTGGCGAAACTGGCAGACGCGCTGGACTCAAAATCCAGTGGGGTTAAACCCGTGTGGGTTCGAGTCCCACCCTCGGCATTTCCTCCGAGACCGAATCCCAAATGCGATGACCCGTGGCTGGCGGGGGATCGAGCACGGGGGCTGCCGTCCGCTGGCCTAGGTTGCCGGTTCCGACCCCAAAGGGGTGGCCATCCTCGAGACTCCTCGGAATCGCACAGTCGGGCCGAGGCAAGCCGCCCACGGGCGCCTATCCCACAGCCTGTTCCGGCATGGCGTCTACCGAATGGGTCTCGTGGGCGGCCGGTGAGTAGATTTCCA
>JAPUJL010000239.1 GCA_027296185.1 SAR324 cluster bacterium
GTTCGTAGTAGGTGTACTGGTCCTCGTTGGTGTGTTGCTGCAAGTATTGAATGCGCATCTCGATCCGCTGCACCTCGTGGCCCAGCAGGCTGCGCTTCTGACCGCCGGCGCTGTAGTACTGGGCCTTGAGCCGCTCCAGCGCCTCCCGTGCCTCGTCCAAGGCGATGGTGGGCAGGGTTTCGATGACTGGAAATTTGACGGCATAGCGGTCCCGGGCGAGGTACGTCCACGTCAACACGGCGATGAGGCCCACGCCGAACAGGAGCGTGAGCAAGAACACGATGCTGGCGATATTGAGGGCGGTTTCCATCGCGTTGACGCGGAAGTACGGGAGGGTGGCGGTTTACGGCGCGGGAGGGGTTCCCTCCCACTCCCGCGGAATATACGCTAAGTCAGGTCGTTTCCAAACCAACGCAGCCTTCCGATCGGAATCCCGAATTGCGCCGCGCCTACAAGGTCATTCATATATCGGACCCCCACTTTCACCGCCTGCCCACGCGCGCGGCCGAGTGGATGTCCAAGCGGGGCATCGGGGCACTCAACCTGATGCTCCGGCGCGCCCATCAGCATCCGCTGGCCCGTGCGCGGAAAATGGTGGAGTCCATCCGCAGCCAGCCCTGGGATCACCTGGTGATCACCGGAGACTTGACCCAACTGGCCCTCGACGCGGAATTCGCGCTGGCGCGCGAAATTCTCGAACCGTTGCTCGAAGGGGGAGCGGAGCGCGTCACGGTCGTGCCCGGAAACCACGACCGCTACGTGGACGATCCCCGGGCGCGGGCGGCCTTCCGCCGCTACTTCGGCGGCTTCTCGGGCGAGGGAGAGATCTCCACCAAACAACTGACGGAGCGCTGGTGGCTGGCCGGATGGGACAGCACCCGCGCGACCCGCGCCTTCGATGCGTCCGGCAGGGTGCGCCCGGAAACGCTCGCCGCCACCGAGCGGTGGTTGGCCGGTCTCCCGGCGGGTGCACGGGTGGCGATCGCGAACCACTACCCGGTGCTGAGCCCCCCGGATTATCCCTCGCCCCACCTTCACGATCTGGACAACCGGGAGGAGGTGCTGCAATGGCTCCTATCCCATCCGGTCGAGCTATATCTGCACGGGCACGTCCACCGGAACTGGGTCTTGACCTTGAAAGAAGGAATGCGGCCCCTGACCGTGGTGAATTCCGCCTCGACCACCCGATTGCCCCGTCCCGGCGACCCCTCGGCGTTCCACCGCATCGAGCTCACGGAAGCGGGGGCGGAAGTCTTTCCCCTGCGCCTCGACTGACGGCGGCTCACGAGCGCTCCGCCGGTTCGCGGGGGCACCCGCCGGGACCGCCCCCGAGTCCCGCTCAGAACGGGACGATATAAGCCAAAAAAACGGTGGTGCCCTCGACCTCGACAAACGGTCCGGGGAAGTCCCGCACGTAGCGCAGTTGAATCAGGAAGGGGAGCGCCAAGGTGTATTCCACGATGGCATCGGCCGAGACGACGGTCTCCTCGATTTCGAACTCCCCGCCCGTGTCCGGATCGCGGACGCTGATCTCGATACGGCGGCGTTGCACGCCCAGCCCCAGCCCGAGAAACAAATCCCGAACCGGGCGGATGCCCGCGTGACCCCACAGTTGATCCGCCTCGTAGCCGAGGAAGGAGACATTCCTGCCGCGGTACTTGGACTTGGTGGTGAACGGAAGGTCCTTCCGGTAGACCTGCCGGAGATATCCGAACCGGAAATACTCCCCCACCCAATCCAAACCGAACGTGGCGCCCGTGGAGAAGATCCCGCCCGGCCCCAGGGTCTGATCCAGTTCGTCCGAGTGCACCGAGAACTGATGGAAGCCGAGCAACAGCTGGATTCCCGGAAATGGGAATATCACTTCGGGCAGTCCGGCGGGCGCCGGGCTTACGGTGCGGCCCGCCCGGGGCTCAGCCAGGATCGGCGCGGGTTCATCCGCGTCCTGGGCCGGCGCCCGCCCGGGCAGGGACGTGGCGAGACAGAGCATGGCCACACCCGCCCCCAGAACGATCCCGCGGAACCTCCGGTCGAATCGCCGGGCCGCATGGCGGATCATTGTTCCCCCGCGGGCAAAACGAACCCCTGCTGCGCGGTAACCAGGCCACCCAGGTTGAACGTGAGCAGGATTTGCCGGTCGATGAAGAACTCGTCGCCGCCTACTTCCCGGGTCACGTCCACCCGCTCGATGTAGGTCAGGCGAATGCCGTAACAGCCGGGGTGGTAGTCCGCCGAAACCACCGCCAGGGTCAACCTGCGGTCCAGGGGAATGTCCGTTTTGCGGAGGTTGACGGTGCCGTTGAACGTGAAGGATAGGTCGTCGTGGGCGGTGAGCGCCCCGTTCAGGCGGAGGGTGTTCACCGCCGAGTGCAGCTTGTCGTCCGGCGTGCGGTACTGGAACACGTTTTCGGTGTACGTCAGCCGCAGGCGGCCCCGCGGAGATACCGAGCCGCCCAACCCGAGCCGGTACTCGACGATCCGGTCCAGTTGATGATGGTAGCGCAAGAACGCGCTCAGGTCGTATCCCGTCCCGCTGTAGGATCCCTCCAGGATCGCCGGCAGCAATGGCTCCCCCGGGTCCGTCTCGCCTGGAGACGGCAGCAGCGGACCGTCCGGCACGAAATCCTCGTCCTCCAGCAGCAGGTTGTAGCGCTGAATCAGATTCAACGTCGCGATTTTCTTCGGTAGCGCCGCGGAATCTTCCCCGCGCTTGCCGAACAGAGCGTTGTCCAATCGGAAGGTGAGGAGCTTCAAGGCCGGCTCGGGGCGTACCAGCAGGCCGGCCAACGGCTGGGGCACGTCCTCGATTTCCCGCAGGATCAGCCGGGGAGTGACCCGGTGCTTGAGCGCGCTCCAGCTTCCCGACTCCGGCAGGAACACCCGCGCGAAAGGGGCCCGCAGCTCGAACTCGGTTTCCGTCTGGGCGAAGCCTTCCTCCGAACGCAGGGACTCGGCGTTCTCCAGCCACGCGGGCAGGTCGGGATCGGGTTCCCCGAGCTCCTCGAACACTTCGCCCGCCACGTCCAGTTCCGCGTAGCGCACGAACCGGCGCTCGATGGTGGGCCGGAACTCCAGCGAGCCGATGAGGCGGATGGGAAGGGAAATGGCCGGCGCGGCGGTTTCCGCCCGTCCGCTGGCGCCCTCGTCCGTCAGGAAGCGGGTCACCGTGGTGGCCAGTTCCAGGCCCAGGGGCAGCCCGCTGCCGAACTGCACGCCTCCATTGTAGCTGGCGCGCGGAAGCAGTTGGGGACGAACGCCCCCGTCGGTAAAGCGCTCGCCGTCGGCGAAGATGGACTCCTCCGTATACTCCGAGGCGTGCTCCGCCGTGACCGCCCCGTGGCCCCACGCTGCCTGGTGCGAGACGGAGGCCTGAAAATCCAGCGAGGGACGGTACTCCCGCACGCGCTCGTATTCCCGGAGCACTTGACCGTCGCTGGCCTGGGCCACGTCGCTGATGAACCGGGTGTTCCCCCCGAATCCCTGATTGTGGCCCCATTGGCTCCAAAACCGATTACGGGTGCGGTCCTCCTCGTCCAGGTTGACGCCGGGGATCTGGTTTTCGCCGGAGAAATTGCGGGGCGCGGTTTCCGGAATTCCCCAGAACTTGAGCCGGCCCTTTTGGTCTTCCACAAAAGCATAGCGGTATCCCAGGCGGAGGGCCGTCCCGCGCTCCGTGTAGTGCTCAGGCGTCAGCGTGAGGTCGTGGTCCACGCCCAGGGAGAGAAAGAACGGGACGCTGATGCGGGTGCCGGTCGACAGGCGCCCAAGCGATTCGGTGGTGGTGGACAAACTGGGGGCGAGAAAACCGGTGCGGCGTTTTTGCACGGTCGGCCAGGCAAAGACCGGCGCCCAAAGCACCGGCACTTCGCCCAGGCGCAGTGTGGTGTTGTAGGTTACGGCGAAGTCGTCCTGCCGGTAATCCATCTCCGCCGCCTCGATCCTCCAGGCGGGGTCCTTGGGCGAGCAACTGGTCAGGGTGCACTGGGTCGCCTTGTAGTGTTTCGGCTCGACCCGGATGAGGGTCTCGGCGCGAATGTAGTAACCGTTGTCCGCGTCGAAAATCTCGGCGTTGAAGAGCTTTGCGATCCCGCTTTCGGTGTGCAACTCGATGCGCTCGGCGGCCCCGGAGATGGAGCCGTCCTGGAACCGCACTCGGCCCCGGGCGACGAGGGAGGCGCTATCGAGTTCGATCGTCACCTCGTCCGCCTCCAGCACCAGATCGTCGATTTGGATGCGGGCGCCGTTGTACTTGTAGGCGTTCCGCTCCGGATCGAACTCGAAGGAAGGCGATTCGATTTGGATTTCCGCCGCCCAGGCCCCCTGCCCGAACGACGCGGCGATTCCCGCAACCAAAAATCCGATCGCGAGCGGCGCGAGGTTCCGCAGCGGATCGACCATAAGGGCGCGAGGGAGGCTCAGGCGTTACCGGCGTGGCTTTGGCGGATGATTTGCTGAAGTTCCGCGGCGGAAAAGACGTAGGAGTCGGCGCAAAAGTGACAGTTGATTTCCGCCTGGCCGTCCGCCTCCAACATCTCCTGGAGTTCCACGGGGTCGATCATGCGCAGGATGTTGTCCGCTTTCTCCCGGGAGCAGCGGCAGGCATAGAACGGCTCCAACTCGCCGATCAATTCGGCCGGCTCGTCGATCTCGATCCGGGCCAGCACCTCCTCCGGAAGTCGCGGTCCCGATGCCAGCCACTCCTGAAAGGCCGGGTGCTCCACCGACTGCCGCACTCGCTCGAAATCGAGGGGGTCGCAGCCGGGCAGCGGCTGGAGCAGAACGCCGATCGCCGAATGAACCCGCACGGGCGGGTCGGGCGGCAGGACGAGCCCCACCGCCAGCGCCGTCTCCACCTGAAAGGAGAGGGAGAGAAAGTAGGCCAGGTCCCGGGGCAGGTGCTGGAACACCGTTTCGGTAATGCCGGTGCGCAGCAATTGGGAAGGCTTGCTGGTCACCACCGAAATGCGGCCATTGCCCCCAATTGCCTCGCCCAGCGTGGCCACGTCAGGGAGCAAAGTTACCCTCTGGGTGAATCCCCGCACCTCGCCGTGCTCCGTCATATCGGCCAGAATCGCGCCCACTGGCCCCGGGTACATCCAGCGCAGCGTATATTTCTCCTGATCCTTGAGCTCGGCGGAGAGGAGTACGGCGCACACCAGGGCTTCGCTGAGCAGCCACCCGGAAACCCAGTCCGATTTGTGGCGGACGATCCCTTCCCCGCACAGTGCCGTGGAGCGGCACACGGCGAAGCGGATGCTGTGATCCGGATAGGTTCCCCGTAACAGA
>JAPUJL010000024.1 GCA_027296185.1 SAR324 cluster bacterium
CTGGCTTGCAGCGGCGGCCCGATGACCCGGTTTTATCGTGGCGCTCCCATAAACACAAGCCGTTCCCCCGCGCCGCGGCGTAGCGCCCGCAATGTTGAACGGTCCCATTGGCGGGAGGTCCGCCCGGACGATGAAGCGCCCGGGCAATGAATCGTGAGGGCAGGCGGGCTCGCCCCTAGTCCCCGCGCTTGGTGAAGGCGGCCAGGTACTCCGGGCCGGGCCGCTCGGGGTTGCGCGGGAGCGGCTCGCTCCAATCGAAGCGCCAACGGTCTTCCGGGAATTGCCCCCGCACCAAATCCAGTGGGCAGTCGTAGGGCGGCCCCTCTATATCCTTCACTTCCATGAACACACCCAACAGCCGCCCGCCGGGCGCGAGCAGCCGATGGGCCATCTGCTCGTAGTCCCGGTACAGCGAGGGATCGATGGCGCAGAAGCAGGTCTGCTCCAGGAGCACGTCGAAGGTGCCGTTGCGGGCGGCGTCCAGCGAGAACAGATCCTCCTGCAGAATCTCCAGGGTCACGCCCTTCTCGCCGGCCAGTTCCCGGAGGAAGCGCACCGCCTCGTCGGCGAAATCCACCGCGGTGACCGGGTAGCCCCGCTCCGCCAGATAGACCGCCTCGTATCCCCTGCCGCAGCCGGGGATCAGCACGCAGCCTGCGGATGGAAAATGGCTGGCGGCCAGCCGTCGCACCGGCTCGCTCTCCCGGCCCAAATCCCAGGGCGTGTGCCGATCGGCATATTTGCCGTTCCAGAAGCCCCGCCGTAGTTTATTCGTCTCGTCCATTCCGCCGTATGACCCAATCTTGCGGGCGCTTGAAGCGGCGGTAGCGGCTTTTCGCCCAATTTTGCTTTGTCCGAACCGACGTTCCGTGCGCCTGAGGAAGCTCGCAAAGCGGGTTGTCTCGCCTGTCCCAAGCAGCGTCGAAGGGATGGCCACGGGGCGATGAACTTTTCGCCGCTCCACGTCCGGGTTTCCGTCCCTCTCAGGAGCCACGGCCAAACTTTCGGATCGAAGCTACCCGCCTTCGCCGATTCCGGGAAGGGCCAGTTGATCTCCCGCTTCCGCTTCCTCCGGCTGGTTGTCCAGGTTGGAGAGGCTGACCCCGAGCAGGCGCACGGGCTCCTCCAGGTTCAGGCAGCCGGCGAGCAGCCCCTCCGCCTGGGGGCGAATGGTCGCGGCTTCGTCCGTGAATTGGTCCAGGGTACGGCTGCGGGTGATGGTGTGGAAGTCGGCGAACCGTACCTTGAGCGTCACGGTACGCCCTTTCACTCCCGAGCTGCGCAGGCGGCGCTCCAGTCCGATGGTCAGGTCGATCAGCTTTTGCCGCAGCCATTCCGGGTCAACCTGATCCTCGGCGAAGGTATCCTCGATGCCGACCGACTTCCGCAGCCGGTCGGGCTCCACCCGCCGCTCGTCGATGCCCCGGGCCATATTGTAGAAGTAGCCGCCGCGCTTGCCGAAGTGCCGATCCAGCAGAGGCCGCGGCAGCTGTTGCAACTCGCCGCAAGTGGAGACGCCCAACTCCGCGAAGCGCGCCCGGGTCGCCTTGCCGATTCCGGGCACCTTGGCCAGGGGCAAGGTCTCCAGGAAGCGGGCCACGTCCTGGGGTCGGATCACGAACAGCCCGTCCGGCTTCTTCTCGTCGGAGGCGATCTTGGCCAGGAATTTGTTGGGCGCCACTCCCGCCGAGGCGGTGAGTCCCGTTTCCTCGCGGATATCCCGCTTGATCGCCTGGGCGATCCAGGTGGCCGAGGGAATCTCGTCGAGCCGATCCGTCACGTCCAGATACGCCTCGTCCAGGGATAGGGGCTCGACCAGGCCAGTGTAGCGGTGGAAGATCTCCCGGATCTGACCCGAGGCGGCGCGGTACTTCTCGAAATTCGGCGGCAGGAAGATCGTATCGGGATTGCGCCGATGGGCCGCCGCGGAAGGCATGGCGGAGCGGATGCCGAACTTTCGCGCCTCGTAGCTCGCCGCCAGCACCACGCCCCGGCCCGCCGGGGGCCCGCCAACCACCACCGGCTGCCCGGCCAGTTCCGGCCGGTCCCGGATTTCCACCGAGGCGTAAAACGCATCCATGTCCACGTGGATGATCTTGCGAATCCGTTCGGAACCCATATACACATGTTTACCAGATGCCCGGGGGGAAACCAATCGTAACCCCCACGCGAGTGGCCCCGAGACCGCCCGCCCCCATGTGCCGTTAGCCTCACCGGCGCCTTCGGCGTTGCCGGGTTCCGGCGATTTCCTGCTGGCTCCAGCGCGCGAACTCGACTATTGATGGAAGATCGCTTGAGCCGCCTCCAGGCCGGAGGCGGCGCCTCGATTCCGCTCAACCCGTGGAGGTGAATGCGTGGCCAGCAAGGAACTGCAACCGATCATCGACATGATGCGCTCGCGCCCCAGCTACAAGGAGGCGACCATCGAACAATTGCGCGAGGGGCTGGTGAAGCTCATCCAGCAATACCCGGTGCCGGAGGACCTCCAATGCGAAGCGGTGGACGCGGACGGCGTGCCCGGGGAATGGATCGCCTGGCCGGGCGCGGATGCGGGGCGGGTCGTGTACTACCTGCACGGCGGGGCATACGTTCGCGGCTCGGTGGATACCCACCGCAATCTGATGGGCGGCATCTCCCGGTACTCGGGGGCGCGGATGCTGGGTGTCGACTACCGGCTGGGTCCGGAGCATCCCTTTCCCGCGGCGGTGCACGATGCCCTCACCGGCTACGGCTGGCTCCTGACCCAGGGCATCGCCCCGGAGCGCATCGTCATCGCCGGCGATTCCGCCGGGGGCGGGCTGGCCCTGGCCGTGCTGGTGGCCCTGCGCGATGCGGGCGATCCCCTCCCGGCCGGCGGGGTGCTGCTGTCGCCCTGGACGGATATGGAAGCCACGGGGAATTCGATCGAAACCAAGGCCGCCGTGGACCCCATGATTCAGCGGGAGTACCTGCTCGATATGGCGAAGATGTACCTGGGCGGCGCCGATCCCCGGGACCCGCTGGCTTCGCCGCTGCTGGCCGAGCTCCACGGCCTTCCGCCCCTGCTGATTCAGGTGGGCACGGCGGAGACGTTGATGGACGATTCCGACCGCGTCGCCGAAAAGGTCGAGGCGGCAGGGGGGCAGGTCACCCTGGAGCACTGGGACGACATGGTGCACGCCTGGCCTCTGTTCGCGCCCGTGCTACCCGAGGGACGCGAGGCCATCGAGAAGATCGGCGCCTTCATCAAGGGGATTCTGGGGTAGACCGCATGCGGAGGGGGGTTGAACTGACCGGCCGGACGCGGCGCCGCTCCAGCGCGGCCACCGGCCACCGCTTCCGCCACCCGTTCGCCGAGTTGCCTTCATGCCCACCACCAAAGCGACCTTTCCCGGGGCCCAGGGGCAAACCCTGGCCGGCCGGCTGGATCTGCCCGAAAGCCCGCCCAAGGCCTACGCCCTGTTCGCCCACTGCTTCACCTGCTCCAAGGATATCTTCGCCGCCACGCGGGTGAGCACGGCCCTGACCGAGCAGGGGATCGCCGTGCTCCGCTTCGATTTCACTGGCCTGGGCAGCAGCGAGG
>JAPUJL010000240.1 GCA_027296185.1 SAR324 cluster bacterium
GAAGACAAAAATAACGATTGCCGGGTAGATTACACTAAGTTGAACCCCGTAATCCCACGCATCTAATGTACGAATATTTCGGCTATTCGGTCCGTTTGGGCGGCCCCGGGCGAAGGGCCTCGATCTTCCAGCAAGGCGCGATTTCCACATCGCGGCGTCTGCCACGGGTTCTGCTTCGCGGCTGCACCGCCGGGGACGACTCGGCAGCGGCAACCCTCCCTCCGCCGGCGGCACGCGATGGCTCCTGGACCGTCACCGGCTCAGCCCATTTTCCGTGCTTCCCGGACGGCGACGAAGGCCTCCATGATTCGTTGCGGCTCGCCGGTGCGGTAGGACTCCTGCTGGGCCGCGATGGCGGCGCGGGCCGCGTCGTCGAAGGCCGCCTGGGTCGATTCGCGAAAGCGCTGCTTGGTCAGCCGCATGGCCGTGGGCGCCTTGGCGGCCAGTTCCCGGGCCACCTCCCTGGCCTTGGGCATGAGCTCGGCGGTGGGCACCAGGTGGTTCAGCAATCCGATGTGGCGGCACTCCTCGCTGTCCATGAGGCGCCCGGTCAGGGATAGCTCGATGTTGCGGGAAAGGCCCAGATGGAGGGTCATGAAGAAGGAACCCATGATGCTCGGCAGACCCGCGTCGATTTCGGGCTGACCCATGCGGGTGCCAGGGTGACCCACCCGCACGTCGGCGCAGAGAGAAATCTGGAACCCCGCGCCCGCGGCGATCCCATTGATCGCCACGACGATCGGCTTGTCCAGCGCGCGCACGGACTGATACAGGTCCCGCATTTCGCCGAACCGCGCCTCGACGCTGGAGGCGTCCTCGCCCCGCGCCTCCTTGAGGTCGAGGCCGGCGCAGAAGGCCCGCTCCCCCGCCCCGGTGACGATCAGGGCCCGCACGGCCGGGTCGGCGTTCAGCTCGGCCATGGTGCGCGCGACCTCCCGCCGCATGTGAGTGTTGACGGCGTTCAGCACCGCGGGCCGGTTGAGAGTCACGATGGCGAGGTTATCCTCTCGCTCGACGAGAACGGTGGGCTCCATGGCACGACTCTCCTCGCGGTCGGCGTGCGTTGCGGAGGACGGATCGATACGGACGATCGACGTGTACTGGGGCCGGGCGCCCCCGTCGGCGGCCCGGCGGCCGGGCCTCGGCCGGGCACGCTCGCCCGGCAGTCCGTGGCGGCTCCCCGGGCAGGGCCCGCCATCGCGGTTTCAGCCTCCGCCCAATTCCTCGCGCACCAGGCGCGCGCCTTCGACCATGGCGCAGAGCTTGCCGTAAGCCGATTCCCGGGGGAGGTATTTCATGCCACAGTCCGGCGCCACGGCGATGCGCTCCGGCGGGACATGGCCCAGGGCGCGGCGGATGCGGCCGGCCACCGTCTGCGCCGATTCCACCCGCTCGTCGGAAAGGTCGATGACCCCCAGCACGATCGTCTTGCCGGGCAGGCTCTCCAGCACCGAACAGTCGAGACCGGATTGGGCGGTCTCGATGGAAACATGGTCGCAGGAGGTTTGAGCCAATTCCGGCAGAAAGGAATAAGCCGGGGGCCGCTCGTGAACGATGGCGGCGTAGCCGAAGCAGAGATGGACGCAAGTCGGCCCCGCCGCACCTTCGAGCGCCCGGTTGAGCGCCTCGATGCCGTATTCCCGGGCCGCCTCGGGCCGGGCCTGCATGTAGGGCTCGTCGATCTGGACGAGGTCGGCGCCAGCGGCGAAGAGGTCGTGCAGCTCCGCGTTGACCGCTTCGGCATAGGCCAGGGCCAGGGCTTTCCTGTCGCCGTAGTAATCGTCCTGGGCCTGCTGGGACAGGGTGAAGGGCCCAGGCACGGTCATTTTGATAGGCCGCTCCGTGTGGGCGCGGAGGAATTCCAGGTTCCGCACTTCCACCGGGTGCTTGCGCCGGATCGGCCCCGAAACCAGCGGCACCGGGTTGGGATTGCCGGTGCGGTCCAGGGCGCTGCCCGGGCGCTCCCGGTCGATCCCCTCCAGCGCGTTGGCGAAGTGGTTGGAGTAGCTCTCGCGCCGGATTTCCCCGTCTCCGATCATGTCCAGGCCCGCGCGCTCCTGCTCCTGGATGGCCAGGATCGTCGCGTCGTCCTGGGCCTCGGCAAGCCAGGGCTCCGCCACCCGCCACAACTCCAGCGCCCGCACCCGCGGCGGCAGGCGGCCTCTCAGCTTTTCCCGGTCGATGAGCCACTCGGGTTGGGCATAGCTGCCGACGAGCATCGTGGGCAGCAGTTTCTCCGTTTGCGCTTTGCCAGCCATGGAACCCTCGTCGCCGGATCGGATCCCCCGCCCACCCGAAGGGGAGAGCAAGCTACCACTTTGCCGCCCCCAAGGCGAGCGGCGGCGGGGACGCGGCCGATCCGGCGAAGATGGACGCACGCCCGACGTCCAGCGCGCCTCAATCCGCCGTGCGGGCCTTGCCTCGGGAATCGATGAACAGCAACCCGGTCAGCGCGCCGATCAGGGCCAGCCCCGCGGCCACGAGCATGTTCAGCCGGAACGCCGAGACGAATGCGCCGGCTACGGCCTGTTCCACGGCGGAACGAAACCCCTCGCCGATGCCGGCGGGCAATTGCGCCGCGGCGAGCTTGATCCGCTCTCCCGCAAGGGCGTCCCACACGTCCTCCGGAACGCCCAGGGCGGCCAGCCGCGCATCCAAAGCCCCATTGAAGGTGGAGAGGACGAGCATCCCCATGGCCGCCACGGCCACCAGCGAGCCCAGCCGGGCCACCGCATTGTTCACACCCGAGGCGACGCCCGAGCTCTCCTCGCCGACCGAGTTCATCACCGCAGTGGTGAGCGGCGCCACGCTGACGGCCATGCCCAGCCCCAGCACCGCGACGGCGGGGAAGAACGTCACCCAGTAGCTTCCCCCGATCCCCGGTATGGCGAACAGGGCGAAGCCCGCCGCGGCGAGGAGCGGACCGATGGTGAGCGGCACCCGCGCCCCGAACCGGTCCAGCAACCGCCCCGACCAACGGGAGAGCACCGCCATGATCGCGATCAGTGGCAGAAAGGCCGCCCCCGCCGCCGTAGCGGAGTAGCCCTGGACCTGCACCAGGTTGAAGGGCAGGAAGAAGAGCGCCCCGCCCAGCGCCGCATAGAGCATCAGCGTGAGCAGGTTGGCGCCGCTGAAGGAACGGGAGCGGAACAGCCCCAGCGGCATCATGGGGGCCCGGCTCCGCCGCTCGACAAGGATGAACGCCACCAGCGCGGCAACCCCCACCGCCAGCGCTCCGGCGATGAAGGGATGGCCCAGGCCGAGATTAGAGGATTCGATCAGTCCGAGCACGATCGCCCCCAGGCCGATGGTGGCCAGCAAGGCTCCCGGCCAGTCCAACCCGCCTTCCGTCCGCTCGCCGTGGGATTCCGGCACCCGCCAGATTACGATGGCGAGCACCACGAAGGCCGCGGGAATATTAATGTAGAAGATCCAGCGCCACGAGGCGTGCTCGACCAGCCAGCCGCCCAACACCGGACCGACGGCCATGTTGATCGCGGTCAGGCCGGACCACATGCCGATGGCCGCGCCCCGCCGCTCGGCGCTGAATGTGGAACTGAGGATGGCCAGGCTGCCCGGAATCAAAAGCGCCCCGCCGATCCCCTGCACGGCGCGGGCGGCGATGAGCTGCCCCACGTCCGGGACCATCCCGCACCACATCGAGGCGGCGGCGAACAACACGATCCCCACGGCGAACACGCGCCGCCGGCCGAAGTAATCGCCCAAGGCGCCGCCTACCACGATCAGCGCCGCGAGCATCAGGGCGTAGGACTCGACCACCCACTGAACCTCGAGCACCGTGGCCCCCAGGCTGCGCTGAAGCTCGGGCAGGGCCACGTTGACCACCGTGCCGTCGATGAAGGCCATGCTGGAGCCGATCACCGTGGCCGCCAACACCCAGCGCTCGGTGGAGCGGGATTGGGGTTCGAGGGCGGGGGCGTGCCCGATCACCAGATCGTCGCAGGGAGCCCGTGCGTGTACGCTCATTTAGCTCCTGAGGGTGCGGTGAGCCCCCAATCCCATCCCGAATCGGACGACTACGCGAAATCGGCCCGCCTGCCAAGCTCCCTCCGCCCGGCCAGGCGCCGCACGGGACGCCGGAGCCGGCCGGAAGCCACCTTCCGCCGCCCGCCGCTCCCGCCATGCGGGAGCGGAACGCTCGAGCCGGTTTTCCGTTAC
>JAPUJL010000241.1 GCA_027296185.1 SAR324 cluster bacterium
CTCCACCGGAACCTCTCCTCCCGGCGCATGCCCGCCAGGAAGCTCGGCTGCCCCCGACGAAGCGTGGCAGGCGGCCCCCCGGCCCCGCGGCTGGTCCGGCGGTTAGCCCGGCGAATGGCCCGGTGAGCGGCGCTCAGTTTCTCACAGATGCCAGGGGAATCGCCACCGCCTATGGTGGGCGGGCTCTGTGCTTTATGGCGGGCTGTATGGAGGGCCGGCCCCTGTCCCGCCTTAACCCACACCGCCCGTTGGGGTATGGTGCAGCCAGCGAGTGGCGGCGAAGAAACCCCGCCGCCCCGGCGGCCGTGAGGAGGAGACCGAATTGGAACCCATGATCGTGCCCCTGCTGGATTTAAAGGCGCAGTTGGCCCCTTTGCGCGAGGAGCTGCTGGCCGCCATGGAGGAGGTGATGGATTCCGCCCGGTTCATCATGGGGGAGAAGGTCGCCGCCTTCGAGGAGGAGGCCGCGGCCTACCTGGGTGTGCGCCACGCGGTGGGGGTCTCCTCGGGTACCGACGCGCTCCTGCTGGCGCTGATGGCCCTGGAGGTGGGACCGGGAGACGCGGTGATCACCAGCGATTTCTCCTTCTTCGCCACGGCGGGCGTGATCGCCCGGGTGGGGGCGCGGCCGGTGTTCGTGGATATCGAGCCGGACAGCTTCAATCTGGACCCCGCCCGCCTGCGGAAGCTGCTGGAGTCGATGCCCGAAGCGGAGCGGCGCGCTCTGAAGGCGATCGTCCCGGTCCACCTGTTCGGCCAAAGCGCCGCCATGGACGCGGTGCTGGATATCGCCGCCGCGTTCGACGTCTCCGTGATCGAGGACGCAGCCCAATCCATCGGCGCGCAATACCCCGCCCGGCACGGCCTCCGTGTGTCGGGCGCCATCGGCGCCATGGGCTGCTTCTCCTTCTTTCCCAGCAAGAACCTGGGGGCCTTCGGCGACGCGGGAATGGTGGTCACCGACAGCGACCGCCTGGCCGAAGTCCTGCGCATCAAACGGGTGCACGGCGCCAAGTCCGGTTATCTGCACGAGACCATCGGCGGCAACTTCCGCCTCGATGCGCTCCAGGCCGCGGTGCTCTCGGTGAAGCTGCCCCACCTGAACCGCTGGCACGCGGAGCGGATGCGCAACGCCGAGCGCTACGGCCGGCTGTTCCGGGAGCGGGGCCTGACCCAGGTCACCGCGCCGCCCGTCGTGTACGCGGGCAAGGCCTGCGAGCGGCCCCACATCTTCAACCAGTACACGGTCCGAGCACCGGAGCGGGACGACCTGCGCGCTTTTCTCGGCGAGCGAGGAATCGGCACCCAGGTCTACTACCCGCGGCCCTTTCACCGGCAGCCGTGCTTCGCGGACGTGCCCTGCAATCCGGCGGACTTTCCCGAGTCCGGCCGGGCCGCCGGCGAGGTGCTGTCCCTGCCCATCTATTCCGAACTGACCGAGGAGATGCAGGTGTACGTGGCCGATCGGATCGCCGAATTCTACAATCGCTGACCGGGAGACTTGAATCCCGCCGGCGGGAAGGCCGGCTCCGGTTCAGTCGGCCGCCCCCGGGCCGAACAGGGCCAGCGAGCAGGCGGCAACGGCGGCGGTCTCGGCTCGCAGAATCATCCCGCCCAGCCCCACCGGCCGGAATCCGGCCCCGGCCGCCCGGCGCACCTCCTCCGCCGTCCATCCCCCCTCCGGGCCGATCAGCAGCCGCACGGAAGCGGGCGCCGGCTTCCCCTTCGCCGCGGGCAGCCCCGGCGCTGCCGAGGCCTCGCCGGGATGGAACATCCAATTGGCCGCCGCCGGATCGGTGAGCGCCAGCGCCTCGGCCAGCCCCCCCGCCACGGTCAGTTCCGGGGGAAATTGCCGGCCGCATTGCTTGCAAGCTTCCCAGGCGATCCGCTCCCAGCGGGTCTGGGTTTTTCCGCTTTCCAGTTCCCGTGGGGAAACCGTGGAGCGCTCCGCCGGAAAGAACGCCAGCCGCGCCACGCCCAACTCGGTGATTTTTTGCACGATCTCCTCGGCGGCCTTGGCCTTCACGGCTCCCTGGAGCAGCGTCACCCGGCAACCCGGCAAAGGCGGCACCGCCTCCGGTGCGAGCACCCGCACCGTCAGGGACTTGCGGGATTGACCCTCCAGGGCGGCCCGGAAGCGCCGGCCCTGGGGGTCCTGCAGCGAAAGCTCCTCTCCGGCGCGGATGCGGCGGCTGCCCACGGCGTGATGCGCTTCCGCCCCGCTCCACTCGAAAACCTCGCCCACCGCGAGCGGGCAGCCGCTGAGAAAGTAGGTCATTTCGCCGGATTGGCTCGGAAACTGGCAATCGGGTTGACCCTGCGAACTTGTCATCCGGAGGCCGCGCAACGTCCCAACGAAGCTCGACGGATTCCATCGTTGGAATTCTTGGCGCCGCCTGGATCGACTTGTCCGCTTGACGGGCAGGCTGTCCCGATGGAGCGTGCCACGGCCTTTGCGGTACGGCTGCTCGGCCGAAGGGGGGCTACTCCGCCTGGATGTTGAGCTGCTTGATTTTCTTGTGCAGGTTGCTCCGCTCCAGGCGAATGGCCTCGGCGGTCTTCGAGATGTTCCAGTTGTGCCGCCGCAACTGCGTGGCCAGGTAGGCCCGCTCGAAGGCTTCCTTCGCTTCGCGGAACGTCCCGCCCAGGCTCAGCAGGTCGCCCGCGGAAATCCCATCGCCGCTCGGCTCGGGGTTGCCGACGGCCTGCAGGATCGCGGGTGGAATGTCCTCCGCCGTGATCTCATTTTCGCCCCGGGTCATAATCATCATGCGCTCGACGATGTTGCGCAGTTCGCGGATGTTCCCCGGCCAGCGGTAGCGCTCGAAAATCTCGATCACCTCCGGCTGCATGGAGCGGGGCTTGTACCCGTATGCCTTGGAGATGATCTCCATGAAATGACGCACCAGCAGCACCACGTCCCCCCGCCGCTCCCTCAGGGGCGGCACATCCAGGGGCAGCACCGCCAGGCGGTAGTAGAGGTCCTCGCGGAAGCGCCCGTTTCGAATCTCCTCCTCCAGGTTCTTGTTGCTGGCGGCAATCACGCGCACGTTCACCTCGATCGCCTTGTTCCCCCCGACCCGCTCGAAGCGCTGCTCCTGCAGCACCCGCAAAATCTTGGCCTGGGTTTTCAGGCTCATGTCCCCGATCTCGTCGAGAAACAGAGTGCCCTTGTTGGCCTGGTCGAACTTGCCGATCTTGCGCCCCGTGGCGCCGGTAAAGGAGCCCGGCTCGTGGCCGAACAGCTCGCTTTCGATCAGTTCCTCCGGGATGGCGGCGCTGTTCACCTCCACGAACGGACCGTCGCGGCGGGGGCTCTTCTCGTGGACCAGATGGGCCACCGACTCCTTGCCGGTTCCGTTTTCCCCGGAGATGAGGATCCACGCGTCCGTCGCCGCGGCCCGCTCCATATCCTCCATCAGGTTCCGGAAGGCCGGGCTGTCTCCCACCACCTCGTGCCGCGTGCCACCGGCATCCTTGCGTAGCGCGACGTTCTCCTTCGCCAGGCTGCTTTCGCGGATCGCGTTGCGCAGGGTGAGCAGCAGGTTCTCCTCGGAGAAAGGCTTTTCCACGAAGTGGTAGGCGCCGTGCTTGGTGGCGCTGACCGCCGAATCGATGGAGCCGTGGCCGGACAACATGATCACCGGCAGGCCGGCCCGCTCCCGCTTGATGGTGCGCAGGACTTCCATGCCGTCCATCTTGGGCAACCACACGTCCAGCAGCACCACGTCCAGCGCGGCGCCGTCCTCCCTGACCGCGCCCAGCGCCTCCTCCCCGCTTTTGGCGAGCTTGACTCGGTAGCCCGCGTCCTCGAGCAGATCCTTCACGCTGGTGCGGATGGCCTGCTCGTCGTCCACGACCAATACCGTATGATTCATCGTATCGTCCCGATCGGGAGATGAGTTTCGTGCCCCGCTCCGCCGCCTTCCTTACGGCACCGGCAGCTCGATGGAAAAGACCGAGCCGTGGGGCTGGCGGTCCATGTGACGAATATAGCCGCTGTGATCCGAGACGATCTGGTTCACGATGGCCAGCCCCAACCCGGTACCGCCCTCCTTGGTGGAGGTATAGGGCTCGCAGAGACGGTTGCGCACCTCGTCCGGCACCCCGGGCCCATCGTCGATCACCTCGGCCAGCACCACCCGATCTTCCCGCCGGTAGACCG
>JAPUJL010000242.1 GCA_027296185.1 SAR324 cluster bacterium
AATCGTCTCCAGAATCCGGCTGGCTCGCTCCGTCGTGTATCGGCGAAGCGGTTGCCGGACGCCTTGCCCGGATCGTGGTGGAGTATCGGCGCCGGGGGAAGATGAGGCCCACCCGCGATCCGAATTTCGATCCGGGGCCCGGCGGGTTTTCCGATCAAATCGATTGACGCCCCCGCCGAATCGATCGACCGCTCCACGTTACCGGAACCCTACCACAACGTTAGAGCCTAAAAAACGACGGATATGGCCCCGGTCGACGGCCCGCTTCCATTGTGGATTTCCGCCGCCCGGAGCCGCCGAGCCGCCGTGACCCCTCGGATCGTGCCGCCGCGGTCCGCAGGCGAGAACCCGCCCGCTGCCGAAGCGCTATTTCCCGGTGAACTGTGGGGGGCGCTTCTCGAAGAACGCGGTCACGCCCTCCTCGTAGTCGTGGGTGGTGCGCAGCCAGGAGTAGGCCTTGCGCTCCAAGGCGATGGCGGATTCCAGGGGGGCGTCGGCACCCAGGTTCAGCACGGATTTCAAGGTGCGCAGGGCCAGCGGCGCCTTGGCCGCCAGCTCGCCGGTGAGCTCCGTGAGAGCCGCCTCGAACTCCGTCTCCGCGACGCAGCGGGTGATCAGTCCCCAGGCCTCGGCGGTGCGGGCGGGGATGCGCTCCCCGGTCATCATGAACTGCTTGGCGCGGGTCATCCCGATCAGGCGCAACGCCCGCTGAGTGCCGCCGCTACCGGGAATCATCCCCAGGCGGATCTCCGGGAAGGCGAATTCGGATTTTTCCGTGGCCAGCCGAAAATCGCAGGCCAACGCCAGCTCCAGGCCGGCGCCCATGGTGAAGCCGTCGATGGCCGCGATTACCGGCTTGCGGCAGCGCTCGGCACAGGTGAGGGTGTCGCCCCACTGCTCCAGTTCCCAGGGGGAAAGCTTGAGGAACTCGCTCATGTCCCCGCCGGCGCTGAAGGCCTTGCCGCCCGCCCCGCGGAGCACCACCACGCGCACCGCCTCGTCGCCGTCGAGCTCCCGGAAGATGGCCGGGAAGGCCTCACGCATCTCGACGGTCAGCGTGTTGCGCTTGTCCTGGCGGTCGATCCAGATCGTGGCGACGGGGCCTTCCCGCTCCGTCCTGAGAAATTCGCTCATGGGGTCGCTCCTCGTGGATCCTGTGGCGCCTCCGCGCCGGATGGGGATATCGATTGGGGGAAACGCACTTGTGCCGCCTGGGAATCGGCCGGACGGCCCGAATCGGGACGGCGTACGATCAAGGGGAGCCGCCTTTGCGCTCCGGCTCGATGAGCACCCGGCGCCTCAGCTTGCCGGTGGGACTCTTGGGCACCGCCTTCACGAACCGGTAGCGCCGGATCACGACATTGCTTCCGCCGCGGCCAGGACGGCGTCGACGATTTGCTTGTAGCCCGTGCAGCGGCAGAGCACCCCGGAGATCGCCACGCGGACTTCCGCCTCGCTGGGGCGGGGATTCTCCTGGAGCAGATCGTAGGCGGTGATCAGCATTCCCGGCGTGCAAAACCCACACTGCAGCCCGTGGTGCTCGCGGAACGCCGCCTGCAGGGGGTGCAGCCGGGCGCCCTCGGCCAGCCCCTCGATCGTCACGATCTCCGCCCCCTGGGCCTGCACGGCGAAGATGAGGCACGAGCGCTGGGCCTTGCCGTTGAAGAGCACGGTGCAGGCACCGCACACCCCGTGCTCGCATCCGGCGTGGGTGCCGGTCAGTTCCAGCCCCTCGCGCAGAAAATCCACGAGCAACTGCCGGGGTTCCACGGCGCGCTCGATCGCCTCCCCGTTCACCGTCAGCCGGATCGTGTGGGCCGCGCGGGGGGTCATGCCGCTTCCCGTCCCCGTTCCAGGGCCTGGGCCAGGCAGCGCCGGGTGAGCACGCCGGCCAGGTTCCGCTTGTATTCCTCCGACGCGTGGTAATCCCCCTCGGTGTCGCAGACCTCCTGGGCCAGCCGCCCCGCCTCGTCGATCGCGTCTCCGTCGATGCGCCGCCCCACCAGCGCCCGCTCGGCCGCGAGGGCGCGAAGGGGGGCCGGCGCGACGCCTCCCAGTCCGATCCGGGCCACCGTGCAGGCGCCGCCGCTGTCCAGTTCCAGCACCGCCGCCACGGCGGCGATGGCGAAATCCCCCTGGCGCCGGCTGAATTCGAGAAAGCCCCAGCGGGCGCCTGGGCGTATCGCCGGAAACCGCGCTTCCATCAACAGCTCATCCGGCGCCAGGCCGGTGGTCAGGTAGCCGAGCAAGAAGTCGCCGGGGGCCAAAGTCCGCTCCCCGGCCGGACCGCGCAGGGTCACCCGCCCGTTCAGCGTGGTGAGGACGGTGGCGATTTCCGCGGAGGGATCGGCATGCACCAGGCTGCCGCCCACGGTGCCGCGGTTGCGGATGGCGGCATGGGCCACGTGGCCCAACGCTTCCGCCAGGAGCGGGCAGTGCTCCCCCACCCGCGGCGACAGCTCGGCCGTGCGCTGCCGGGTCAGGGCGCCTATCGCCAGTCCCCGGCCGGCCTCCGGCCCATCCTGCAGGCGGATGTAGTCCAGTTCGGCCAGGCCGTTGATGTCGATCAGCACCTCCGGCTGAGCGAGGCGGAAGTTCATCATGGGCACCAGGCTCTGACCCCCGGCCAACACCTTCGCCCCCTCCCCGTACCGCTTGAGCAGCGCCAGCGCTTCCTCGACGGTCTCCGGCGCTTCGTAAGCAAATGCGGCGGGCTTCACGATCGCTGTCGAACGGCGGATTGAACAGCCGAACAGCGGATTGGGTTGCATATCACGCCACCCACAGGAAGGGGGTCGCCGTCCCCCTTCACCCCCTGGCAGGGGTCCAGACCCCTGCACCCCGTCGGGGATGGCGATGCAGCGATCCGATTGATCGAGTGTGGGCGGTCCATGGCAAATCTAGCCTCCCGCCTCTTGGATCCAGTGCCAGATGCGTTGGGGGCTGAGGGGCAGGGTATCGACCACCACTCCCAGGGGCGCCAGGGCATCGGCCACGGCATTGCCGAGGGTCGCCGGGGCGGACATCGCCGATCCCTCGCCGGTGCCCTTGGAGCCCAGCGCTGTAATCGGCGAGGGCGTCACCTGGTGCACGATCTCGACCGGCGGAATTTCCATGGCCGTGGGCACCAAATAGTCCTGGAACGATCCGGTGAGAATCTGTCCGTCCTCGTCGTAGGCGCACTCTTCCAGCAGCGCGCCGCCGACGCCGTGGGCGATGCCCCCGCGCAGTTGCCCTTCCAGCAACATGGGATTGAGGATCGTCCCGGCGTCGTGAACGCTGACCCACTTGAGGACGTCGATGGCCCCGGTCTCCCGGTCGATCTCGATCGCCATGACCTCGGCGATGCAGCCGTAGGTATTGGACGAGTTCACCCGATCCTGCTCGTCGGGGGGCTGGGACGTGGGCATGTTGTAGAAGCCGACGCCGAACAGCCCCACTTCCATCTCCTCCGGAATGAGCGACTGGTTCCAGTGGGCCGTGCCCGCCACGTGGCGAATCTCGATGGAGCGCTCCGGCGCGCCCTCCACCGCCACCCGCCCGTCGGACAGGGTGAGCGCGTCGGGCTGGGCATCGAGCAGATGAGCCGCGATGCGCAACAGCCGCGAGCGCAACTGCCGCGCCGCCGTGACCGCGGCGGTGGTGCCGATGGAAGCGAAGCGGCTGGAGTATCCGCCGCTGGTGATGCTCATCAGGCGCTGGTGGGTATCCATCACGTCGCTGACCGTGACGTCGTCCGGGTGGACGCCCAGCTCGTCGGCCACCACCTGGGCCAGCACCGTCTCGTGACCCTGGCCCTGTGGGTTGGTGGCGGCGATCACGTGCACCGCGCCCAGGGGATCCATCTTCACCATCACCGCCTCGCCCGAGCCGGACTTGGGGTGCTCCTTCACCCGGTCGGCGTAGGACTTGGCCAGCCCCACGTAGGCGATGTTGGTCACCGAGGGCTCCACCACCGTCGCCATGCCGATCCCCACCAGCCGCCCCTCGGCCCGGGCCTCTGCCTGCCGGGCGCGCCTGCCGGGGTAATCGAACCGCTCCAGCGCCGTCCGGAGCGCCCGGGGGTAGTCGCCCGAATCGTACAGCCCGCCCGTCGCGGTTTTGTAGGGAAACTCCTCCGGCTGCACCAGGTTCCTAAAGCGCACCTCCGCCGGGTCGAGTCCCAGCTCCGCCGCCACGGTATCCACCATCCGCTCCAGGCTGAAGTAGAGCTGGGGGCAGGTGTAGCCGCGGTTGGGGCCGGTCAGCGACTTGTTGGTGGCCACCACCATCACCTCCCGCTCCAGGTTGCGGATGCGGTAGGCGCCCGTGTGGTTGCCGATGCTGCGGTAGCTGCAGCCGGGCTCGGGCGGGCGGATGTAGCCGCCGCAACTGTCCATCGCCCGGTCCTTCAGCCCCAGGATGGTCCCGTCGGCCTTGACCGCGGCTTCCAGCTCCGTGACCCGGTCGGTGCCGGTGGTGCCGGCGGTCAGGTGCTCCTGGCGGTCCTCGATCCACTTCACCGCGCAGCCCGTTTTGCGCGCCGCCAGCGCCAGCAGGGCGATGTAGGGATAGACCCCGGCCTTCACGCCGAAGCCGCCGCCGATGTCCGCGGGCACGATCCAGCGCATGCGATTCTCCGGCACCCGCAGGGCCAGGGACACCAGGGCATGGGCCACGAACGGCCCCTGGTAATTGCTGTAGACCTCGTAGCTTTCCGTGAACGGATCGTAGGAGGCGATGACGCCGTAGGTCTCGATGGGCGTCGAGGCGTACTTGGAGAACC
>JAPUJL010000243.1 GCA_027296185.1 SAR324 cluster bacterium
AGCCCCAGCTGTCGGGAACCGTTGGCGCCGGGAATGGTTGGCGCCGCGGCCGGCGAGGCCGGATTCTTTCGTTCGGCCGGGCGGGGCGCTATATTGAAGCCGGTGCCACCCAAAGCCGGGGCCGCCCAAAGCCCGTGCGTGGGCTTGTGGCGGCCGGCTTCCTGCGTGAAGCGCCGGAATGCCCCCAAACGCCGACCCGAACGGCGACGGCTCCTCTATGAAAGAACCCACTCAAAGCCGCCATGAAGCCTGGGACAGCCTCCGCGCCGCCCTGGGCTCCATGGACACCCCACCGGCGCCGCTGCTGGGGGAATACGCGCAAACGTTCATCGCGCAAGCACCGGTCGAGCTGCTGAATCGGCTGACCGGCGACGGCCTGGCCCGGTTTCTTCAGGAGCGCTTCGCGTTCTATTCCGCCGCGGGGGAGGCGCCGTTCCGGCTGCGGCTGGCACCGGTCGAGCCCCCATTACAAGGATTCGCGGGCGGCCTGGAACTGGTCGAGGTGGTGATCGAGGATCGTCCGTTCCTCGTCGACAGCGTGCAGGCGTACTTCGGTGAGCGGGAAATTCCGATCCGCATGGTGATTCACCCCATCTTCGGCCCGGAACGGGACGCCGCCGGGGCACTGAAGGCCGTCAGTGCGGCGGATTCGAAGGGAATGCGGGAGGTGCACCTGCTATTCGCCATCTCGCCTCCCGAGAGCGACGCCGACCGGAAAGCGATCCTCTCCGCGGTGCGGACGATCCTTCACGAAGTGGTGCTGGCGGTCGACGATTTCCGTCAAGTCAGCGCCCGGATCGATGCCCATGCGGCCGAGTTCCGCACATCCCAGGGCACGGCGGACCAGGTGGCCCAACTCATGGACTGGTTCAAGCAGGGCAATTTCCTTTTCCTCGGCTACTTGCCCTGCCGCATGACGCGCTCCGATGTGCAGCCGGCCCTGAAGGAAGGGCTGGGGCTCTTCGCCCCGAAAGGTCTGGCGGCCGGCCGGCGCGAGCAATTGATTGCGGCGTGCACGAAGATCCTCGCCGAGGGCCGAACGGACGAGCCGTTCCTGCGGGTGCAAGAGACGGAGCTGGTGTTCAGCGTCCACCGCCGGGAATCGGTGACGTGCCTGTTCCTCTCCTCGCAGCGCGCGGGGGAAGATCGGCTGGGCGCGGCGATCGTGGGGCTGTTCTCGGATCATTCGGCGCAGCAGCAGGCGATCGCGATTCCCGTGGCCCGGAAGAAGCTGCTGCACCTGATCGAGCGGAAGCACCTGGTGGCCGGTAGCCACCTCCACAAGGAACTGCTCGATTTCCTCGACGGCCTGCCCAAATTCGAGCTGTTCCGCCTCACGGACGAGGCTCTCAGCGAGATGTGCGACACGGTAATTTCGCTGATCGACCAGCCGCGGCTGGAGATTCACTTGATCGCCGCGGAAATGCCCGAGGCCTTGCGGATTCTGATCTGCGTGCCCGGGGAGCAACCGGATTTCGCCGCGCTACGGCGGGCCCGGCGGCTGATCGAATCCTCCCTGGGCTGCAAGGCGCGCGGCCGCTTCACCGTTTCGCTCAAGACCTTCACGGTGCACAGCCTGTACTTCTTCCCGGAACCCCCGGCGGGTTGGTCCCCAGCGAGCATGGAACCGATCGTCGAGGGGGTGCTGGATGAGTTGCAGCCCCGCCAACAGCGGCTGCTGAAGCGCTGGCGCGAGGCGACGGGGAGCCTGTTGCCCGACGACGTGGCGCTGGGGGTGCTGGAGGGGCTGCCCCTCGATTATCTGGTGGCGCACGCGGACCTGGAGGTGTTGCTGGACCTGGGCCGCATCGCGGAATTGCTGACCCGCAAGGAGCCGCAATTCGCGCTACGCCGCGGGCGGGACGGCGGGGCGGTGATGGTGCTCTACGACACCGTCAAGCACTCCCTGAGCCGGATCATGCCGGTGCTCACGAACATGCGGCTGCAGGTGGACGACGTGCAGAGCTACGTCGTGACTCTGCCGGAGAGCGCCATCTCCATTCAAACCTTCGAGTTGGTGCCCCAGGCTGGCAAGACCCTCACGCCGGAGGCCTTCTCCCGCCCGATGAAAGAGCTGGTACTGGGGGTGCTGGCGGGGCGGCTGGAAAACGACCCCCTCAACGGATTGCTCGTTGCCTGCGGGCTGGGCTGGCGGGAAATCAATCTGACGATGCTGCTCCGGGACTACCTGATGCAGGTGGGAACGGTCTTCACGCGGCACACCATCAACGAGACGCTCATCCGGCGCGAGGCGGCCACCCAAGCCCTGTGCCAGGTGTTTTCCGCACGGTTCGATCCGCGGCGCCCGGAGAGCGAACGGGAGGCGCAGGAAGCGGCGGCGGACCAAGCACTGGCGGACGCCCTGCGGGAGATCGACAACCTCACCGAGGATCGCATCTTCAAGCGGCTGCACAACCTGATCAAGAGCACGGTGCGCACCAACTATTACCGGGACGAGTCCGACCCGGTTTTGGCGATGAAGCTCCACTGCCCCTCCATCGATGAGCTTCCCGCGCCCCAGCCTCTCTATGAGATCGTGGTACGCGGCCCCCTGATGGAAGGCACCCACCTGCGGGCGGGACCCATCGCCCGGGGTGGGATCCGCTACAGCGACCGCCCCGACGACTTCCGCACCGAAGTGCTGGGGCTGATGTCGACGCAACTCAAGAAAAACGCCATCATCGTCCCTACCGGCGCGAAGGGCGGCTTCGTCGTCAAGAGTACCGAGCCCTACGGCGGCGACGCCCGGGCCGCGGGCGACGCCCAGTACCAGCTGTTCATGCGGGCGCTGCTCTCCGTGACGGACAACCGGGTGGACGGCGTGATCGTCCCGCCGCCGGGGGTGGTGCGCCACGACGGGGACGACCCGTACCTGGTGGTGGCGGCGGACAAGGGAACGGCCCACCTTTCCGATACGGCCAATGCCATCTCCCTGGAGGTGGGCTTCTGGCTGGGCGATGCCTTCGCCTCGGGCGGCTCCAACGGCTTCGACCACAAGCAGGTGGGCATCACGGCCCGCGGGGCGTGGGAATCGGTCAAGCGGCACTTCTGGGAGCGGGGCACCGACGTGCAGCGGCAACCGGTGCGGGTCGTGGGCATCGGGGACATGAGCGGCGACGTATTCGGCAACGGCATGCTGCTCAGCCCCTGCATCGAGCTGGTGGCGGCGTTCAACCACCGCCACATCTTTTTGGATCCCCACCCGGACCCGGACGCCTCGCTGAAGGAGCGGCGGCGGCTCTTCGAAACCCCGGGCAGCACCTGGGCCGACTACAACCCCCAGGCGATCGGCGACGGCGGAGGCGTGTTCCTGCGCAGCGCCAAGGCGGTGCCCCTGAGCCCCCAGGTGCAAGCCATGCTGGGCACCGGCGAGGCCGAGCTCAGCGGGGAGGCGCTGATCCACGCCTTGCTGGGAATGCAGGTCGACCTGCTGTGGAACGGCGGAATCGGCACCTACATCAAGGCTGCCGACGAGACTCACGGGCAGGTGGGCGACTCGAACAACGACTCGGTGCGCCTCGATGCCACCGAATGCCGCGCTCGCGTCATCGCCGAGGGCGGCAACCTGGGCATCACCCAAGCGGCGCGCAACGAGCTGTCCCTGGCCGGGGTTTTGCTCAACACCGACGCCATCGATAATTCCGGCGGCGTGGACATGTCCGACCACGAGGTCAACCTGAAGATTCTCTTGGGCGGGCTGCTGGAGGAAGGCAAGCTCCCCAACGAGGAGGCGCGCAACCGGCTGTTGCACGAGCTCGAGCCGGAAATCACCGCGGCGGTGCTGTGGGATAACGCCCTGCAGGCCATCGTGCTCTCCGCGGACGTGATCCGCTCCCAGGCGAACCCCCAGCCGTTCATCCGGCTGATCGACCTGCTGGCTTCCGAAGGTGGGCTGGACCGCCGCCTCGAGCGCATTCCGAGCACCCAGAGCCTCATGCAGATCCAGGCGCAAGGGGCGCCCCTGCCCCGTCCCCTGCTGGCGGTTCTGCTCCAGTTCACCAAGATCGCCGTGTTCGAGCGGCTGGTCTCGTCTCCGCTGGTCGGCCAACCCGAAGCGGCGCGGTATTTCGCCGGCTACTTTCCCCGAAAATTGGTGGAGCGGTACGAGGTCGAGCGGGTCACTCATCCGTTGCGCAACGAGATCGTGGGCACCGTCCTCGCCAACCGGGTGGTCAATCAGGCGGGAATGACCTTCGTTCCGGAACTGGCGGCCTTCACCGGCAAGGCGTGGTGGGAGGTCGTGCGGGCCTACCTGTTGGCCGACGAAATCCTCCAGGCGGAGGACATCCGCGGCCGCCTCTACGAGCAGGAATTCAAGCTGCATGCGGCGTTACTGCACGACGCGCTGACGCGCCTGGAGGCGGCGGTGGCCCGCACCGCCCAGTGGTTGCTGCTCAACCTTCCGCCCGAGCGGCACACGTTCGCCCTGCCCGCCGAGATGGCTCCCGGCTACGAGGAATTTCTGCGCGAATTGCCCGCTGCGCTCACCGAAGAAGAACGCACCTCCGCCGCCCAGACCGCCGCGGGGCTGCGCGGTGCGGGGATGGAGCGCTCCCTCGCCGAGGCGATCGGGCGGCTGCCCTTCCTCGACCGGTTCATGGAGGTCTGCCGGTTGCTGACGGACGAAGGGCTCGCGATCCCCCTCGCTATGTCGCTGGAGCGGCTGATGGAGGATCGTTTCCGTTTCCGGGCGTTGGAAGGCGCCCTCGCCGGCCTGATGCTCAACGACCCGTGGCAGAAGCAGTTCGGCGACGGGCTGCTGCGCACCATCCTCCGGACCCGTCAGGACAAGCTGGAGGCGATCCTGCAATTCCGCGACGGCCACGACCCCGGCGCCTGGGCCGATGCCTATCTCGACCGGCAGGAGGCGGGCTGGAGCGAGTACCGGCAAACGCTGCAAATGTTGCTCGACCAGCCCCAGAAGGATCTGATCTCTCTGGCCGTCGTCGTGGAACGCCTGGGGAACGTCTGAGCCGCGACCGGCCCCCCGTTCCGTCTGCGATCGATTGCCGGGTGCCTGGAGAACCCTGCCCGGGAGCCGGATCGAAGGCCGTGCGGCGCCGCTCTTGTATCCGCGGCCCCGAGGAGTGGCGGACGCCCCGTCCCGCCGGCCCTGAGCGAATTCGAGGGGAACGGCGCGGGGGAGCGCCCGGACAGAAGCCGGAACGCCAAGACCCGATCGGCCGCTACCGCCCGGGGAACGCGGGCCCGTTGCGTAGGGACGGCGCGGGGTAGGACGGGGCGGGGTAGGACGGGGCGGGATAGGTTACGGGGCGGATTGTTGCCGCTCCAGACCGTTCCACCAGGAGACGATCGTCTCGTAGAGAAAGCGCATGTGGTCGGTGAGCCGGTGGTCGCCCCGCTTCACCAGCATCAGGTCGGTCACGGTGCCGGGGCAGCGCTCGGCGAAGTGCATGCTTTGCTGCCAGGGGATCGAATCGTCGCGCATTCCATGGAAAATGAGGCTGGGCGTGCGGTGCTCGCGGATCAGCCGCCCCGGATCGTAGCTCCGCGCGTCCTGCACTAGGCCATAACCGATTTCCGCGTCCAGCCAATGATTTTGGATGCGGCGCACGCCGTCCCGCTCCCAGGCGGCCAGCTCGGCAGCGGAGAGCTGCTCGTGAAGAGACCAGGGAAAGCGTAGCGCCGGAGCGATCATCACCAGCCCCTGCACCTGAGGATGGCGCCGCAGCAGGTACCACGCCGCCAGCCCGGCACCCATGCTGGAGCCGATCATCAGCAGCGGCATAGTCTTGGTGGGTAGCCAATCCATTACCGCGGCGATGTCCGCCAATTGGTTGGTCAACGAAAGGTTCCGCATGGAGCCTCCCGAATCCCCGTGGCCGCGCAGGTCGAACGAGAGAAATCCCCACCCGGTTTCCACGAACCGCACGGCGAAGTACTGCGCCTTCTCGCCCCGGCGGTGCGAGCCGAAGCCGTGGATGAACACCGCGATCGGACTGGCCCCGGTGGGAGGGGTCCAGTCGACCTCCACCGATTCTCCATCCGCTACGGGTACCGTGTGGACGGCGCCTTCCGTCATGAATCAGCATCCTCCTTACGTTTTCGCCGCGGGCCCGGCGAGCCGCGCCTGCTCACGCCCTTCCGTCACGTCGACCAGAGCGAGCAACCCGCCCCCGACGATGAAGAATATCACCAAACTGAGCAGGGCAGCACGGGTGCTGCCGGTCAGCAACAGCAAGAGGCCGTACACGAGCGGTCCGATCATGGCAGAAAATTTCGCGCTCAGGGCGAAAAATGCGAAGAACTCCGCGCTCTTCCCTTCCGGGATCAGCGAGGCGAACAACGCGCGGCTGACGGCCTGGGCGCCGCCCAGCACCAAGCCGATCAGCGCCGACATGACGTAGAACTCGGTGATCAGTTGAATCACCTGGCCGTACGCCACGACTCCCGTGAACACGGCCAGGGTAAAGTAGATCGCCGCCTTCTCGCCGAAGCGGGTGGCCAGCCAACCGCAGAACAGCGACCCCGGGAAGGCCACCAACTGCACGATGATGATCGCGGGAATGAGCTGGCTGAGGCCCACCTTTTCGGTGAGCGAGCTGTCCAGGTAGATATTCTGCAGCGCGTAGGGCGTGGCGTTGGAAATCAAAGTTGCGATGCCGTCGTTGTAGAACAGAAACGCCAGCAGGAACAGCGCCGCGTTGGGGTAATTGCGGATGCCCCGCACCGTGCGCACCAGCTCCCGCCACGCCTCGGCGATCACGCCGCCCAATCCGCCCGCCTTCCGCGCGGCGGGCCGGTCGCGCACCGTGGCGAAGGTGATGAGCGCGAACCCTCCCCACCAGAGGCCGATCACGAGAAAGACGTCGTGGACGTCGCCCAGTTGGGCCACCATCGCGTCCGGGACGAAGAACAGCAGTGCCGCGATGAGGACGATCACGCCGCCCAGATACCCGAACGCGTAACCCACGCTGGAGAGCAGGTCCCGCTCCCCCGGCGGCGCGATTTCCGGCAGGAAGGCGTTGTAGTAGACGTTGCCCCCCTCGAAGCCGATATTGCCGATGAGGATCAGCAAACCCACCGCCCACCAGGGCCACCCCCACCACAGGCCGAGGGTCGCGGCGACGCCCACCGCGCAATACACTTGGAGAAAGCGCTTCTTGGCGCCGATCCCGTCCGCGATCGCCCCCAACAAGGGCGAGGAGAGGGCGACGATCAGGGCCGATGCCGCGATCAGGAAGGACCAGGCCGCCTCGGCGGTCAAGAGGATGCCCGCAAAATCCAGGGCCGGCGCCTCGCCTACGCGCAGGGGCGGACCCTCCCGCGCCGCCGCCCCGAACACCCCCACGAAGTAGGCCGAACCGATAACGGTGATCACGCACAGCACGAACGCGCTGTTCGCCCAGTCGTACACCACCCAGCCGAGCCGCTCCCGGGGAGCGATGGTTTTCCAGAAAGACACCTTGGGCAAGCCGCTCTCCATCGCCAATGGGCTCCTCACCGCAGCACGGGATCGAGGGATCCGCCGTACCCCGTCAACTCCAGATATCCTTCGCCCCGCACCGCCCGCCGCCCCCGGCGGCCCTTCACGCTCACGGCACCCTCCCAGTAGGCGAAGGGGATGCCCGGCGTCGGCGCCAGTTCCTGCGCCTCCAGCAGCGGCTCCACCGTCAGCTCCACATCCAACTCCGGCAACTCGATCCGCCAGGCGATGGGATAGCGGGCTCCGGTGGCCGGGCTCTGCCACCAGCGCAGGGGCGTGAGGCGGTTGCCCGACCCTGGCGCGAGCGTGAAGGCCACGCTCCGCCCGTTTGGGTCGACCCAGGTCCCGGCGGAATGGGGCGACGGCGCGCCGTCCTTTCGGCGGAGCCGGTAGAGCATGAGGTCCGAGCCGTCCGACAGGCGCAACCCCATCCAATCCCAGCCGGCGTTCTCGGCGGCCAGCTGGGTCGTGCCGAACTCGTGATCCATCCACGCCATGCCGCGCACGGCGCGGGCCTTCCCGTCCACGATGACCCGGCCCTTGGCCGCCAGGCGGGTCAACGAGTAATACCACGAGGCGTTGCCACGCGCCTCGCCTTTCCGGTCCAGGCCATCCACCCCGTGCAGCACCGGCTCCCGCTCGGCCCGCAGTTCCAGGTCGAGGGCGAATTCGCGCCCGGGAACGTGCAATCGTACGCCGTGGGGATCGCCGGGCAGAGCTTCGGCGCGCCACGCGCCCAGCCAGACCTCCTGGCGATCCGTCGCGGCTCCGGCCATGCCCAGGCTGCCGCGGGCGGCGAGACCCTCCCGCATGAAGCGGCCCTCGCCGAGCAGGCTGAGGGCAGCCTGGGCCGCGAACAACGACCGCGGAGCCCAGGCGGAGGCCCGCCAAACCGGGCCGGGGAGGACGGCCCGGCGGAAGAAAGTCACCTGAAAGCCGATACGGCCGCCATCCTCCGCGGTCAGCAGACCGGTGTAGTACCACCATTCGAGGCGATAGTCCTCGTGGCTCCCATGGTCCCGGGGAAACCGCCACTCCCGGCTTCCCTCGGCCGCGCGGAACGCTCCGGCAAGCGCCTCCGGCCGTTCCGCGAGCGCCGGTCCGGGGAAAACGCAGAGAGCCGCCAGGGACCAATGCGCCAGCAGGGCCCAGCGCGCCAGCAGGGACCAATGCGCCAGCAGGGCGCAAATTCCGTTCCGGACGGCCAGCGCCGCCCGCCGGCGCGCTCCACGTTTCATCCGCATCCCCATGCCGGTTCACTCCTCCCGAATGGTGGCGGCGACCGACAACCGCCCGATGCGGTAGATCGGATACAGGCTGCCCAGCACCGCCGCGGCCAGGGCCACCACGGTCAACGTGACGTACGGTCCCTCGGCCGGGTGAAACTGCAGGGTCCAGCCGAAGGCGCGCCGGTTGACGACGAAGATCAGCACCACGGACATCAGCCAGCCCACGGCCCAGCTCATGATCGCCGCCGTGCCCGCGAGCAATGCCGCCTCCACCACCATGGACAGGGCCAACGTGCGCCGGGGCACACCGATGGCCCGCAGATAGCCCAGGATACGCTGACGCTCGGAGAGCAGCGCCATCAAGGCGCTGACCACCGCCACAAAGGCCACCAGGGCCGCCACGCTGCGCATCAGCGCGGTGATGGCAAAGGTGCGGTCGAAGACCTCCAGGGCGCTTTCGAGCAGGCCGCGGTTGTCCATCACCCGCAACCCAGCGCCTCCGGGCAAGGCGGCGATCTCCCGCTCGATCCGCTCCCGGCCCGTCCCCGGCTCCACCCACAACGCCACGGAGCGCGGGGGCTCTTCCCCGTACAGTTCCCGGTACAGGCGGCGGTCCAGATAAACGATCCCCGCCGGCGCGCCATAGTTCTGCACCACCCCGGCGATGGGTATCCGGCGCTCCCCCTCCGGCGTGGGCACCGTCAGCAATCCGCCCACTTCCAGCCGCAGGGGATAGGCCAGGGTCTCGGATACCAGCGCTCCACCCGCCGCGACTTCGCGATACACGCGGCCGGGATCGGGATCGTTCATGGGCATGTGGGCGTGGCGCGCGAAGGCCTCGATATCGATTCCCACCACCAGCACCGTCCGCCCGCCGATCAGTGCCTTCCGCCGCCGCAGCACGTCCATGTCTCGCACCCACGGGGCGGCCCGGAGTCCGTCCAGCACCTCCGGCGCCATGCTCCCCATGCCCGGACCGCCGGGCAACGAGACGTAGTATTCCCCGCGAATCGCCTGTTCCATCCACAACTCGAAGGTATGGCGGAACGACCCCACCGTCACCGCCACCGCCAGCCACAGGGACAGGGCGATCATCAACGAGGCCGTGGCCACGCCCGTGCGGCCGAAGGAGCGGGAAAGGTTCCGCGCTGCCATCCGCCCGGCGGGACCGAGCCATCGGCCCAGGGCCGGCGCCGAGGCCCGCCCCACCACCGTCAGGGCGAGGGGCACGAACAGCGCCCCGCCGATCGCCAGCGCGGTGGCCGCCACCAGCGCCGCCATGAGCGATCCGTGTTCGGGCAGGGCGAGCGCACCCGCCGCTGCGAGCGCCACCGCACCCGCCGCGGCACAGAGGCGGACGATCCTCCGCCCCGCCTCCGGCTCCGGCACCCCCCGCAGGGCGCCCAGGGGCGAGACCCGGGACCCCTCCCAGGCCGGCAGCAGCGCGGCGAGCAAGGCGGCGGAGAGCCCCAACCCCAAACCCCAGATCCACATCTCCGGGCCCACTTTCAGCACCACCTCCGCGGGCCGGGCGAGCAGGAACAACTCGAAGAGGGTGGCACGGGTGCCCTCGACCATGACCAGGGCCAGGAATCGCCCCGCCACCACGCCCACCGCGCCCCCCGCCAGGCCGAGCAGCAACGCCTCGGCGAGCAGAGCCGCCAATACCGATCCCCGCGTGGCCCCGATGCAGCGGAGGGTCGCGATCAGCGGCTTGCGCTGGACCGTGGCGAAATTGGCGGCGTTGAAGATGAGAAACACCGCGACCACGACGGTGAACAGCCCCAGCGCCTCCAGATTGGTTTGAAACGCCGCGGAGATGACCGCCACGCGCTCCGAACGCTTGCCGGCGGTCTCGAGCCGCAATCCAGGCGGGAGCAGCCCTTCCACCACCGATTCCGCCTCCGGATCGAGCAGCAGGTCGATGGCGTCCAGCCACCCCAGCCGGTCGAAGCGTTCCTGAAAGGTCGCCGGATCCACCAGCACCACGTTGCCGAAGGCGCCGGCGCGGCCTTCCGGCGTCCGGAAGGTGCCGAGTATGTGGAACGATTGCGGACGCCCGGCGATCCACAGGACGGCGGACTTCCCCGCCCTATTCCCGTGCAGGGCCGCGACGCCCGGCGAGACCAGCGCAGCGCCGGGTTCCGCCAGGAAGCGATCGAACAACGCGAAATCTCCCCGGGGGCTGCCGCTCTCTCCGGCCCCCGGTGACCCGGGCTCGACGGTTCCCACGCCGAGCAGCCCGCCCGCGGAGATCAAGTCCATCCCCAACACGGTCACGCCGGGTCCGTCAGGGGCGCCCCAGCGCGCCCAGCCCTCCAGTACCGGCGACGCACCCCGCACCCCGGGAGCCTTGAAGAGCCGCGGAAACACGTCCTCGGGTACCCCGCCCCCGCCGGGCGCGAACACGCGGTGGGTGGCCTTGCCGGAGAACGCCTCGATCCCCTCGGCGAAGGCGCTCAGGGCGCCCCGGTTGGCCTCCCGGATGCCCGTGAAGACCGCCACGCCCAGCGCCACGCCGGCCAGGGTGAGGGCCACCTGCAAGGGATGGCGCCGCCAGTAGCGTACCAGTGCGCGAAAAACGGGAAACACGCGGCGTGCCGCCTTAGCCGCTCACGCCCCGGCGCCGGGGCCGGGGCCGGAAATGGGCGCGTCTCCCGGCTCCCCACGGGTATCGGCGGCGATGCGCCCGTCGTGGAGGACGATCCGGCGGGAGGCGAGCCGCGCCGCTTCCTCGCTGTGGGTCGCCATCACGAGGGTGGTGGCCCGCTCCCGCGCCGCCCCGAACAGCAATTCCAGCACCCGCCCGCCCGTCTCGGAATCCAGGTTGCCGGTCGGCTCGTCGGCCAGCAGCAGTGGCGGCTCGAGCATCAGGCTGCGGGCGATGGCCACCCGTTGCTGCTCTCCGCCGGAAAGCCGGTCGGGGTAGAGGTTCAGCCGTGCCTCGACCCCCACCGCCGCGGCCAACTCCCGCGCGCGGGAAACGGCCCGCCCCCCGCGGAGCCCGGACAATTCGGCGGGCAGGGTGAGGTTTTCCAGCACCGTCAGCGTGGGCAGCAAGTGAAAGAACTGGAACACGAATCCGATCCGCGTGAGGCGCAAGCGGGTCAGTTCGCGGTCGGTCATCTCGTGCAGGGGGCGCCCCTCGACGGCGATCCGCCCGGCGCTGGGAACCTCCAGCGCGCCCATCAGATGCAGCAGCGTGCTCTTGCCCGAGCCGCTTTGCCCCATCAACGCAGCGGCCGTGCCCGGCTCGATTTCCAGGTCGATCCCCCGCAGCGCGTGGATGGTGCGCTCCCCGTCGCGGTAAGAGCGGAAGACGCCTTCCAGTTGAACGATCGGGGGCGGCATGGGCGCAGTGGGCCGGGTTCCGGGTGAAGGGGCGCCGGGTGGCAGTGTCCTGCTGGGCAAGACGGCCTTCCATCGATGCCCCCATCGGCGAGTCTCCGCCCATGGTAGCCCGAACGGCATGGCGCAACAACGCGCGGAGTCCCGCCTACCGTCTCTTTCACCCGTTGACAGCAGCGGGCGCCACGGGCGACCCTGGAGGCGGCCGCGGGCATGACGCGCCCGTGGATCTTCCATCCCTCTCAATTTTTGCCGATACGGGAGCACCTTTTGCCGAGCGGCCATCTGGATGCGTTGCAGGACCTGCTGGATGACTTCGACCGCCGGGCGCTGGCGGCCTTTCGCCGCGTGGGCGCGAACGAAAAGGCGGACGGCACGGCGGTCACCGAGGTCGATACCGAGACCACGCGGGAGGTACAGTCCAAGCTCAAAGCGCGCTTTCCGGAATACGGGCTGCTGATCGAGGAAGACCCGGTGCCTCACCTGCCGGATGCCGAATTCCAATGGGTCGTCGATCCCTTGGACGGAACGGCGATGTTCGTGCGCGGATTCCCCGCCTGGGGCCTGGGGATCGGGCTCATGCAGGGCAACACCCCGCGGGAAGGGCACCTGAGCTTTCCCGCTCTGGGAGAGCGCTACGCCTGCATCGAGGGGCGGATCACCTTCAACGGCGAGCCCTTCGTGCCGCCGCCCGCACCCGACGTCGCCCAGACGCGGAACCTGCTGGTGGGCTCCGACCTGCTCAAGGAGCTTCGCCTGGAGCGCCTGCACGGGTACAAGGTGCGGAACTTCGGCACCAACCTCTACCACCTGATCTGTACGGCCCTGGGCCGGGCGGAGGGCATGATCAGCCCCCGCAGCTATATGTGGGACATCGTGCCGGCGCTACCCTTCACGCGGTCGCGGGGGCTCGTCGAGCGGTTCCTGGACGGCCGCCCGTTCGACCTGGAAGCCGACTGGGTGCCCGATCGGCGGGCTGCGCCGCTCCCGGCGATGGTGGTGGCGCGGCCCGAGGTCGCCGAGGAGGTAATCCGCCAGCTGCGCTGATTGAGCGCGATGATTGGAAATCTGGGAAACTACCGCTCCGGACCGCCCCCCGCCCCCTCAATCATCGCCATGATCTCGACCGCCTGCCGGATGCGGGCGTATTCGTAGACGTCGCGGCCCTGCTTGTTCTTGATGCGGATGTCCATGCCCCCATCGAGAAACAAAGGCACCAAGTGGGAGTAGCGCTGGGCGATGGCCAGATGAAGGGGCGTGTCGCCGTCCACGTTCTGCACATTGGGATCGGCGCCGATGGCCAGCAGCGCACGCACCATGTCCGGGTGTCCCTTGCTCGCCGCATAGGATAGGGCGCTCCAGCCATCCATGTCCTGGCCGTTGGGGTCGACCCCGCGCCTGCCCAGCAATGGGACGCAATCGAGGCAGCCGAACAGCGCCGCGTAGCGCAGGGCGTCGTTCCCGGTTTTGCTCGTGCGGTGAGGATCCGCCCCCCGGTCGAGCAACATGGCCGCCACGTCGTAGCGCCCGGTGCTGACGGCCGCCATCAAGGCCGTGTGGCCGTCCTTGTTGGTACTGTCGATATCGGTGCCCAGCCCCAACAGCATGTCCAGTTGCGCCAAGTCGCCCTTGGTCACCGCCTCGACCAGCGCTTGGCCTTCCGTCTGACCCGAGACGGGCAGCGCGGCGACCGCGAGCAACACCGACAGCAATACCACGTAGCGAGTCATCTCAATCCTCTCTCCCTAAATGGCGAAAGCGCGCCGCCAAGCGAGGCAGTCTCGCCGGAGCATCGATTAACGAATGCCGAAGGTCATGTGAGAGCCACAGCAGGGATATTGCACGCTTTGCCGCAAGGCTTCACCTCCGCGGCGGCCGCGGCTCCGCACCCATCGTGGCGAGCCCTTCCCCGCCCGGCACGGTGGCTAGTGGCCGTGCCAGCTTTTGCAGAGATGGCGGTCGGAGATGGGCAAGATGGGCACACGGGACATGAACGCGAAGAAGCACAGGAAGAAGGCCCCGCCAAACCCCAGGGTGACCAGAATCTCCGTGATGCCGAAAAGGAAATGCGGATCGCCATGCCGGTCCTGGATGGAGGGCACCACCATCAGGTAGTGCGCCCACCACTGCCCGACCCACAGGATCGCCCCGATCGCCGCCACCAAGGCCGGCCGGCGGCAGACCGTCCGCGCCATCAGGCCGACGAAGGGGAATACGAACAGCATCACGAACAGGATCCAGAACAGGTAGTACCAAGGGGTCCCCGGCATCGAGCGGGTGATGAGGAAGGGCGTCTCTTCGGACAGGTTGCTGTAGTAGATCACCAGGTATTGGGTGAAGACCATGTAGGTCCACAATATGGCGATGGCGAACGTCAGCTTGGCCAGGTCGTGTACCCGGTTGATCGTCATGTATTCCGCCAACAGCGGGAGTTTCCGCACCCGCGACACGATCACCAGCATCAGCGCCAGCGCCGTGTACAGATTTCCGATGAAGAAGAACACCCCGAACAGCGTGCTGAACCACTCCTGATCCAGAGACATCACGTAATCGAAGGCCACCAGGGACACCACGTAGGCGTACACGATCCCCAACAACGGGGCCAAGCGCCGCGACAGCAGCGCCAGCCGGGCCTGCTCCTCCTCCGGGTCGCCGTAACCCCGCAGCACGCGGTCGGCGAAGTTGCCGCCCCAGCCGGGGACCAGCTGCCGCGCCAAGGCCAGGTCGGGCTTCAACGACGCCATCAGGAAGAAGAAGCTGATCCCGTACATGACCAGCAGCGCGACGAGGTTGCGGGACACGAAGAAGCCCATGTTCAGGTAGCCCGCCTTGGCAGTCATGGGATGTTCCACCCACTCGTAAAGGTAGTGGCCGCCGAAGAAGACCAGCATGAACATCAGGAAGGCAACCGGCAGGAAAGCCCCGAAGCCTTCCGCAATGCGCTTGAAGGGCCGTCCCCACTTGGCGTCGGTAACCTGCCAGATCACCGAGAGCATCACCCCCGCCTGAGCCATCCCGCCGAAAAAAATCGTGTTGATGAGCAGCGCTTCCCATGTGCGCTCCGCCGAACCCATCACCAGACCGCCGATGAACGTGAGAATGCCGAGCACCACGAGCGCCCAGAGCACCATACGCCATCCGGAAGGGAGGCGAAGATTGGACTGTTCCAGGATCTCTTTCATCGCTGGACTGCACTCCTCCCGAATTGCGGGCTCTTCATGTAATTCACCAAGTCCCAACGCTCCTGGCGCGTCGTCGCGATTGCGTAGCCGGGCATCAGGGGCCCGCCATAGCGCGCCTTGTTGTACAGGTGAGCCTCGGAAAAGAGTGGAATCAACATGCGGATCGGGGGTGCGGGCATGCCCCTCTGGGTGACCGGCGTGCCGGCCATGCCGTCCACGCCGTGGCACACCGCGCAATAAGTATCGTAGATGAAGCGGCCCCGGGCGATGGAATCCGGCGTGGCGCGGGTGGGGTTGGCGGGCTCCAGGTCGCGGCGCAACTGTCCCCCTACGATTTCCGTAGCACCGATGAAGGGCTCGACGCCGGTACGCGGTACCGAATCCCGCGGGAAGCGCTGGAAGGTGCCCTCCTCCTGCGGCTTGATCGAGGGCTGGTTGAACATGTCCAGGAACCAGTCCCAATGCCTGCCGTCGAACCAGGGGCGCTCCTCGTCGTAGCGGCTGTACCATTTGGGCTGTGCGTCGCTGGCGGCCCAGGCTACCGCAACCGCGATGCCGCCCACGGCGAGAATCGCCGCGGCGATCACGAAGTGCACCCCTCGCCACTTAGAACTCACGCACCACCTCCTCGGCGCTGTGTTCGCGCATC
>JAPUJL010000244.1 GCA_027296185.1 SAR324 cluster bacterium
GAGGCGGGCCTCGCGGCGGTCGCCGGCGGTGCCGAATTCGATTCGGGCCGCTTCGCCCGTGGCGATGAGCTCCGTGGGGATATTGGTGATGGCATTGCCGAAGCGGTCGTGGGCGATGACGGCTCCCTCGATTCGGCCGCCGCTCCGCCGGGGCCGGGGGAAGGGCAGGGTGGTCCATTCCCCCACCGCGTCGCCGGCGGCCGCGGAATCGAGCCCGGCCAGCAGGTGGCCCGCCACGGTGGCGAAGAGGGACAAGCCGTCGAAGCTGCGGCTCGATTCCCAAGGGCCGCGGGCCGGATCGATGACGATCGTACGGCGGATGCCGTCGCGCTCGGCGGCCCACATGAGCAGCCCGTTGTCCGGCCCCACGAACAGGAAGCGCTCCGTTTCCACCACCAGCCCCCGCCGCGGGGAACCCACGCCCGGATCGACCACCGCCAAGTGAACGGTGCCCGGCGGAAACTGGGGTGCGGCACGGCGCAGGCACCACGCCCCCTGGGTCACGTCTTGCGGAAGTATTTCGTGGCTGAGGTCGACGATCGTGGCGTTGGGGGCCAAGCTCAGCACCCGGCCCTTCATGGCGCCCACGAATCCGTCGGCGGTGCCGAAATCGGTAACCAGAGTGAGAATGGCGCGGGAGCCGCTCACGATCCGTTCCCCTCCGAAAGCTCGCCCGCTTCCCCAGTGTCGCCGCTGTCCAGAAACCGCTCCCAGCGCGGCCGCTGCGCGCCGCAGCGAAAGCCTTCCATGCGCTCCCCGGTGCTGCGGAATCCTACGGCTTCCAGGAATCCCCGCAACTCTGCCGTTGGCGTCTCCTCGGCGGTGGAGAGGACGCGGAAACCCGAGCCTTCCCCCAGGCGCACGGCCCAGTCCAGCAGGCGCCGGGCCAGGCCCAGGCGCCGAAAGTCCGGGTCGACCGTCAACGCGAGCAGGGTCAGGTCGCCGAGCGCTTCGTCTCCGCGGAGGAAGAGGCAACCGACGATGGGCGCCGGCTGCTCCTCCATGTCCTCCACGGCCACCAGGGCGGTGACCCGGCCGTCGAGCATCGTTCGATACATGCGGCCGTATTCGATCTGCATTTCCGGCGGATGGCAGCGCCGGTCGAGGAAGTAACAGGCGTCCATGTCCTCGGGCCGGAACGGGCGGATCACGATCTCCATGCTGCCTCCCCCATTTTGAAATATTCGCGCTAGCCGTCCAAGCGGAACAGCCGGCGGGCGTTTTCGGTGGTGCGGCCGCACACCTCCGCCTCGCCGATGCCCTTGATTTCCGCGATGGCCCGCACGGTGAGCGTGAGATTGGCGGGCTCGTTGCGCTCCTCCCGAGTCGGACCCAGCACCGGGCTGTCGCTCTCCAGGGCCAAGGCTTCGAGGGGCAGCGCCTTGACCAGCTTGCGCTTCTGCGGAGAACGCACGAGGGAAGGGGGGATGGAGAACAGGAACCCTGCCTCCACCCCCCGTAGGGCGTGGGAGGCCTTGCCGTCGAAGGCGTGCAGGAGCACCCGCCGCGCCCCCCGCTCGATCAGCAGATCGATGGTGCGCCGCCCGGCCGAGCGGGAGTGGACGTTCAAGGGCAGGTCCAGCTCGTTGGCCAAGCCGATCAGCTGCGCGAAGGCATCGGCCTGGGCCTCGCGCCGGTCCTCGTCCTGAGACACCCAGCGGTCCAGGCCGACCTCGCCGATGCCCCGGATGGCGCCGGCGCGCTGCCGGATTTGCGCGGCGACCGCCTCCACCAATCCCGGATCGGGGAGGGGATGGCGGTCGGCGAAGCGGTCCGGGTGCAGCCCAAGGAACGGCAGGAAGGCCGGCTCCGCCTCGGCCGCGGCGAGCACCTGAAGATTCTCCCGATCGTCCTGCCCGACCAGGGCGATCTGGGCGACCCCCGCCGCCCGGGCGCGATCGACCACCGCCCCGCGGTCGGCGTCGAACTCGGGCGCCGTGAGGTGGCTGTGACAATCGATCAGGACGGTCATGGTTGCCCTTTCATTCTAGAGAGCTTGGATTATACTTGACCGGTGCGGGGGGGCAATCGTCCTCACCGAAACCGATCACAGTCCGCGCCTCGCCGGCTTTCGCAGAAGGACGATTCCAATCATGACCGGGACACGCACGAAGATTGTCTGCACCCTGGGCCCCAGCAGCAGCGAGCCGGGAATCATCAAAACGATGGTGCAGCGGGGCATGAACGTCGTGCGCCTGAACTTGTCTCATGGCGATCACGAGGAGCACCGGCGGCTGGTTCGCAACGTCCGCGAATGCTCCGACGCGGCGGGAAGCCTCGTCGCCATCATGATGGATTTGCAGGGGCCGAAGCTGCGCATCGGCCGCTTCAAGGAGGGCTCGGTCGATCTCCGGATCGGCGCCGAGTTCACGATCACCTCCCGGGACGTGGAAGGGGATCAAGGCATCGTATCGACGACCTACGCCAACCTGCCCGGCGACGTTGCGGTGAACGACACGGTGTTGCTCGACGACGGGTTCATCTCGCTGAAAGCGATCCGGAAGACCCCGACCGATTTGGTGTGCGAGGTGATCGACGGCGGGACGCTGAAGAACAACAAGGGCATCAACCTTCCGGGGGTGACCCTCTCCGTATCCACCGTCACCCAGAAGGACTTGACGGACATCGATTTCGGGATCGAGGAGGGGGTGGATTACATCGCCATGTCCTTCGTGCGGAAGGCCTCCGACGTGCTCCTGGTACGGGAATACCTCAAGGAGAAGGAGGCGGCCATTCCCGTTATCGCCAAGATCGAGAAGCCCGAGGCGATCGACCATATCGACGGGATCATCGAGGTATCCGACGGGGTCATGGTGGCCCGGGGCGACCTGGGCGTGGAGATGCCGGCGGAAGAAGTTCCGGCCATCCAGAAAATGATCATCCGCAAGTGCAACGAGGCGGGCGTTCCCGTCATCACCGCGACCCAGATGCTCGATTCGATGGTCAACAATCCCCGCCCCACCCGCGCCGAGGCCTCCGACGTGGCCAACGCCATCCTGGACGGCACCGATGCGGTGATGCTATCCGCCGAGTCGGCCGTGGGGAAGTACCCGCTCCAGGCCGTGGAGGTGATGCACCGCATCATCCAGGCCACCGAGCAAACTCCGGCCCACCCCGCCGTGCGCCGGGTCCGGGGTGGCCAGGACGGCACCCGCGTGCAGATCAACGAAGGGATCGCCAAATCCGCCTGCACCCTCTCCGAGCAGGTGGCGGCCAGCGCCATCGTGAGCATCACCTTGAGCGGCTCCATGGCCCGCTCCATCGCCAAATACCGGCCCGGCAAGCCGATCTATGCCATCAGCCAGCGCGTTCACGAATTGCGCCGGTTGTGCCTGGTGTGGGGCATCGAAGGGCTCTGGATGGCGGACCTCACCGAGAGCATCGACGAGACGGTCCGTCAGGTCGAGGCGATGCTGCTCGAGTTGGGCAAGCTGCAGCGCGGGGAAAACTACGTGCTCACCGCCGGGGTGCCTTTTTCTGAACGGAAAGCCACCAATATGGTGCGGGTCGAGACGGTCAGCTAGAATCGAGCCTGGAAAAATCGATCGCCGCGTGCTTCCCCTCTCCGCCGCCTTGACGAGACGGTTATGGGACGCCGCCCGAGTCCAAATCCAGCCCCCGCCCGCCCTTGACGGCGGAATGAGGCCGGTTTTGGCGCCTTGACGGATCGGCCGCCCCGCACTAGGTTTGATGATCGTGCGCCG
>JAPUJL010000245.1 GCA_027296185.1 SAR324 cluster bacterium
CCCAAGACCGGAGTGGGCAAATTCGACAAGAAGGTGCTGCGCGCCATGCTCCGGGAGTCGGCGGGAGGCTGAGCTTCCCACCGGCTCTGCCGGGATCCGTCATCCCGCGTTTGGCCTCTGCGGGAGCGGGGCCTTGCGGCAAGCCCGAGTTCCGCTGGCTGGGCTTCAATCCGCCACGTGCCGCCCCAGGAATTTCGCAACCCGCTCGACGAACGCGTCCTCCACTTCCGTGTGGGGGGTGTGACCGCAGTTCGGCACGATCCACTGCTCCGCCCCGCCGATGCGGTTCATAATCGAGCGGACCTGGGCTAGGGTGCCGAAATCGTCCCCATCGCCTTGGATCACCAGGGTCGGCGCGGTGATGTAGCCCAGCCAGTCCTCGATTTGCCATCCGGCGTGCTCCGGATCGATCCAACTGGCGGCCCAGGCCGCGAGCAGGCGCTCCCCGCGCTCTCCGTGAAGCCGGGCGATCCACTCCGGCGTGCGGCCGACCGCCTGGGCCTGGAGGAGGCCGCCGATGGCCGCCTGGGTGCGGGGCTCGATGAAGGTGTGGGCGGCTTCCGTCACGAGTGCCGTGACCCGCTCCGGGTGGCGCGCGGCCAGCAGCAGGGCGATGCTTCCCCCGTCGCTGTGACCGACCAGGCTCGCCCGCTCGATCCCCAGGGCATCCAGCAGCCCGCGCAACGCCGGCATCTCCGCTTCCATGAAGCCGTAGCGAAATTCCTCCCGGGGATCGGAGCGCCCGTAGCCCCAGCGGTCGTAGGCCAGGGCGTTGAGCCCCGCAGCCGCGCCGATGCGCTCCGGCACCGTCCGCCACGAGCGGATGGTCCCCAGCCCGTCGTGGAGAAACACCGCGGTCGGGCGCGCCGGGTCGTATCCCCCCAGCCACTCGTAGTACAGGCCGTGGCCTTCGATGGTGAGGTGGGGCATGGGACGGCGCCGCCGGCGAAGGGTCAACCGGGAAATCCGCGCGGGGATAGCGGCGGCCAATACCTAATGGGTCTGCCGGCGGTCTGCTGGAACGGTATCAGAAGGGCCGCCGATCGCCACGCGGCGGCCCCGATTGCGAAGCGCTACGGATTACCGCCGGCGGGCGGCCGTGCGGCGTGCCGGCGCCTTCTTGCGGGCCGGGGCCTTTTTCTTGGCGGCGGGCTTTTTGCGCGCGGCGGCTTTCTTGGCCGGCTTCTTGGCGGGCTTGGCCGCATCCGCGAGGTACTTCCTCCACGGATCCCAGTAGAAGCTCTTCCAGCCTGCGGTAACGCTCTTTGCGGCGGTATCGGACAGGTTGGCGTGAACCATGCTCACCCGGCCGCCGGTCTTGGTGTCTTCGAAGTTCAGGATGAGGATGGAGTCCGGTTCCGACTTCTTCCAATTTTTGGCGCGCCAGGTCTGGACGATCGATTTGTTCTTGACTGTGTGCAGCATCGTTCCGGAAATCATTCCCCCATATGCCGAAATCCGGCCGCCCGCCGCGCCGACGGACGCCTTCTGGCCCGTGGCCGCCGAATGAGTCTTGCTGTCCGCGTACATCGCATACAGCTTCGATGCTTTCGCCTTGAACGTTACGCTTTGCTGGATCGTCTTCGCCATGGATCACCTCGCTGAGAAATCGTTCCACCGCCCGCGGGCCTGCCGGCCGGTTCGCCGGACGGCTGCCCAACCGATGACCCACCCGCATCCACGACGGCCCCACGAGGCGGATGCGCCCCTCCCCGTTACCATTGCCAATCCCTGCTTACGGGGACGATTTCCCGAAGTCAAGCCTGGCGGGGATTTGGCGTGCCCAGGCGCTCCCCGCCCGCCGGCGCCGCCGCCCACTCATCCGAAGGAGATGCCCTGCCCTCCCGTGATGTTCACGACGGCGCCGGTGATCATGCCCGCCTCGGCGGAGGCCAGAAAGACACAAGTGGGCGCGACCTCCTCCGGGTCGACGATCTTTTCCAGCGGAATGGCGCCCAGCATGGCCTCGCGGACCTGCTCCGGGGTGGAGCCCCGGGCGCCCGCCAGCCCTTCGAACACGCGGTCGAGGCGTTGGCCCGAGACGGCCCCCGGCGCCACCGCGTTGACCCGAATGCGATGCGGGGCCAGTTCCAGGGCCATGGTGAGGGTCAGTCCGATCACGCCCCACTTGGAGACGCAATAGGGGCTGCGGAAGGCATAGCCGTACTGGCCGACGAGGGAGGCGACGTTTACCACCGCCCCGCCCCCGCGCTCGATCATGGCGGGCAGAAAGGCGCGGCTCACCCGATACACCCCCTTGAGGTTGACGTTCATCACCTCGTCCCAGTCCGCCTCGGCCAAATCGTGCACCGGCGCCGTGACCCCCGGAATGCCGGAGTTGTTCACCAGGATGTCCACGCCGCCGAACTCCGCGTGTACCCCGTCGCGCAGATCGTCCAACCCGCCGGCCTCCCGCAGGTCCAGGGGCCAGGCCCGGGCACGCCGGCCGAGGGCCCGCACCTCGCCACAGACCCGCTCCATGTCGTCCTGGTTGGGCGCCGCCATGGCGATATCGGCCCCTTCCCGGGCCATGGCCAGGGCGATCGCGCGCCCGATCCCCTGCCCCCCGCCGGTGATGAACGCCACTTTATCTTCCAATCGCATGGAAGGCCCTCCTCACTGCCAAAGATGGAGCCGAATGCCGGAAGCCGCGTCCTCCCCCGGCCGGAATTTTGGGGAGCCGGAACCCACGCCCCGGCTTCGCTGGAAATTATGGCGCCTGCTCGAGCTCTTCGAGCAACTTCAGATAGCCCCGATACCGCGCCTCGGGAAATTCTCCGGCCGCGACGGCTTCCCGCACGCCGCACCGCCCCTCGGTGTGGTGCAGGCAATCGCCAAAAGCACAATGGCCCAGGTGAGGCGCCATCCCGGGGAAATACTCCGCCAGATCTGCGGGGGTGATGTCGTCCAGCCCGAACTCGCGCACGCCGGGTGAATCGATCACCCAGCCCTCGCCCGGCAACGGAATCAGCCGGGCGGTGCTGGTGGTATGCCGCCCCCGGTCCCGTCTCGGGTTGATCTCGCTCACCGCCAGTTCGGTATCGGCGATCGCGTTGATCAGGCTGGTCTTGCCGACCCCGGAATGGCCGACCAAGGCGTTGATCGACCCCGCCAGCGCTTGTTTCAGGGGCGTCAGCGTGTCCGGACGGTCCAGGCGGGTGCCCAGCACGGGCACCCCGATCGCCGTGAGTTCCCGTTCCAGTTGGGCGAATTCGCCCCCCTCGTCCAGATCGAGCTTGGTCAGCACCACCAGCGGGCGCAAGCCGGCCTTGGCCGCGGCGACGAGAAAGCGCTCCACCAACCCGATGCGGTAAGGCGGCGAGCGGATCGCGGCCACGATCGCCAGTAGGGCCACGTTGGCGGCCAGGACCTGCCCTGCGGCTGGGCCCCGCCGCGACCGATCCGCCCGGGGCCGCACCAGCAGCGATTGGCGGGGGAGCTGCTCGAAGACCGCCGCCGTTCCGTCCGGCTGCGGCATCAGTGTCACCCGGTCGCCCACCACGAGGCGGCCGCCACGCAGCAGCCGGGCGGCGATGGTGCACTCCCACAGCCGGCCTCCGCTCCACACGCGGCAGCGGCGGGCATACACTGCGGCCACCAATCCCTCCAGCCCTCCGGTCGAACCTGCCTCCTCGCTCATTCCGCTCCATGGTTACGCCCCACCGGCCCCTTGCTCTTTGCCGCCGTTCGCCCAGCGCTTGGCACTCCCGGCCGGGCGGTGACTTCGTGCCGCCGTCCGTGGCACAAGAACGACTCCCGTGGATCGAGGCACCCACCGGCCCGGCCAAGGCAGGCCTAACCGGCGGCGGCCCGGCATCTTCGCACAACCCGGGAGTTCCCGTGCAACCGGCGGCGGAATCCTCGAAGCTCAACCCCCGCCCGGCGTGGCGCGACCTGCACAACGCTGCGCAGCGGTTTCGCCGCGGGCCTGCTCAACGGATCGTTCGGCATCGGCGGGGGCATCGTCATCGTGCCGGGCCTGATGCTGGGCCGCAAGGTTGGGGTCCGCGCGACGGCGGCCACCTCCCTGGGTGCCGTGACGGTGCTCTCCCTGCCGGCCTGCGCAGTCCAGGTCTCCTTCAGCGGCTTCGCGTTGGATCCGTGGGGCGATCCGGTCGTCGGCGCCAGCTCGGGGCTTGCCCCGGGGCTGCTCGGCATCCGGGGCGGGGGGTCGCCGTGCGGGGATTTTCCGCGTTCTTCGATTCCCCCATCTAGTGCGGCCTTCCCGTGGCCTTGGCCCTCAACGTCTCCGATGCCCCCTATGGGCCCAGCGCGGCACGGTGAACGTGCTC
>JAPUJL010000246.1 GCA_027296185.1 SAR324 cluster bacterium
TAAGAGCCCGTTCGCCTATCTGGCGAAGGACCCCGCCTACGACCTGGAGCGGGACTTCGACGTGCGGCTGACCTGGCTGCCATACACCCTGGATATTCCCGCCGCGTTCGGCACGATCCAGGAGCGCACCCCCTGGCAGTGGAACAAAGTGAAGTACCTGTACATGGATGCCCGGCGTTGGGCCAACAAGCGCGGTCTGATCGTGCGGGGACCGCAGAAGATCTTCGATTCCTCCATCGCGGCCATCGGCATGCTCTATGCGCAGCGGGCGGGCAGCTTCCGCGGCTACCACGACCGGGTCTACGAGCGCTTCTGGAAGCGGGAGCTGGAGATCGAGGATCCGGAAGTCATCCGTGCCGTGCTGGACGAGGCGGGCACCGGCACCGAGGGCTTCCGCGCCTTCCTCGAGGGCGAGGGGCGGCGGGAGCACGACCGCATCCGCGCCGAGGCGGAGGAGCGGGGCGTGTTCGGCGTGCCTATGTTTCTGCTGGACGGCGAGCGCTTCTGGGGCCACGACCGGATCGGTCTGCTCCGCGAGCGGCTCGCCGAAACCGCGGGCTGAGGCGGTCCCGGTATTCACGGATTGGAGACGTTCCCGGATGACCACCCACGAGATCACCGTCTACTTCGACTATAAAAGCCCCTTCGCCTACCTGGGCAAGGACCCGGCCTACGAGGTGGAGCGGGACTTCGGCGTGCGCCTGACCTGGCTGCCCTATACCCTCGACATCCCCTCGTACCTGGACTCCGTGCAGACGCGCTCGGACAAGAACTGGCTGCGCGTGCGCTACGCCTACATGGACGCCCGCCGCTGGGCCAACAAGCGCGGGTTGCTCGTGCGGGGGCCGAAGAAAATTTTCGATTCCTCCATCGCCAACATCGGCATGCTTTACGCGGTGCGGGAGGGGGCCTTCCGCGAATATCACGATACGGTCTACGAGCGCTTCTGGAAGCGGGAGTTGGAGATCGAGGACCCCGAGGTGATCCGCGCAGTGCTGGAGGAAGCGGGCGCCGACACGGGCGGGTTCCAAAGCTTTCTGGAGGGTGAGGGACGGCGGGAGCACGACCGCATCCGCGCCGAGGCGGAAGAGCGCGGCGTCTTCGGCGTCCCCACCTACATCTTCGAGGGGGAGCTGTTCTGGGGTCACGACCGCGTGCCCCTGCTCCGGGAACGGCTGAGCGAAGCGGGGGGCTGAGCCTCCACGACGGAGCCGCCGGTCGCAATTCGTCAATCATTCTGGATCGTCCATGACCCAAATCGTTTCCGAGGCCATGGCGCGCTCGATGGAGGCGTCGTCGCTGATCCGTGCCATGTTCGAGGAGGGTGCGCGGCTGAGGGCCGAGCACGGCGCCGAGAACGTCCACGACTTCTCCCTGGGCAACCCGATGCTGGAGCCGCCCGCCCGCTTCCGCGAGGCGGTCGCCGAAATCCTGGGCGGCGGCGGGGTGGGGCTGCACCGCTATATTCCCAACGCCGGGCTGCCCGAGGTGCGCCGGTACGTGGCGGATACCCTGAGCGCGGAGACCGGGCTCGCCTTCGGGCCGGCTCACATTACCATGGCCTGCGGCGCCGGGGGCGGGCTCAATACCGTGCTGAAGGCGCTGCTCAACCCGGGCGACGAGGTGCTCTCCCCGGCGCCCTACTTCGTCGAGTACGATTTTTACGCCGCCAATCATGGCGGCAAGCTGGTGCACGCCCCGACGGACGCGGCGTTCCAGCTCGATCTGGCGGCCCTCGATGCCGCCGTCACGGAGCGCACCCGGGCGGTGCTCGTCAACTCGCCCAACAACCCCACCGGCGTGGTCTACCCGGAGGCAAGTCTGCGCGCCCTGGCCGATTGGCTGCGCCGGGCCTCGGAGCGGATCGGGCGGCCGATCATTCTGATCTCCGACGAGCCCTACCGCCGGATCGCCTTCGACGGCATCCAGGTGCCGCAGATCTTTCCGCTGTACGAGCACACGATCGTGGTCACCTCCCACTCCAAGGACCTGGGCCTGGCCGCCGAGCGCATCGGCTACGTGGCCGTGCACCCCGAGGCCGCCGAGGGGGCGCTTCTGGGCGATGTCCTGGTGCTGGCCAACCGCATCCTGGGGTTCGTCAACGCCCCGGCGCTCATGCAGCGGGTGCTGCCCTTGCTGGCAGGCGAGTCGGTGGACGTGGCGCGCTATCAGGCGCTGCGGGACAAGATGCTGCCCGCCCTGCTGGAGATGGGCTACGAGTGCGTGCGGCCCCAGGGGGCCTTCTATCTCTTCCCCCGCTCTCCGATCCCCGACGACATGGCCTTCTGCCGCCTGGCCCAGGAGGAGCGGCTGCTGATCGTGCCCGGCGCCGCCTTCCGCGGCCCGGGCTTCTTCCGCATCGCCCTTTGCGTCGAGGAGGCGGTCATCGACCGCGCCCTGCCCGTCTTCGAGCGGGTGCTGGCCCAGGCGAGGGGGTGATGGGAAGCTCTCTCATTTGGCATGCGAATTTTCTCCGATTACCAGGGGCGCCATCTACGTCTCACCGACGAGCGGTTGTCACATATTCTTGAACGCCCCGAAATGCGGGGTCTCGACTCACAAATAGAGCGAACGATCGCCAATCCGGAACTCGTTGTACAATCTCTCAGCGATCCCGCGGTTAGTTTGTTCTACACGCTTCAAGAGGCTACAATTGTCGGTGCGAAATGGCTTTGCGTCGTCGTGAAGACGGAAGCAGCCGATCCCTTTGTATTGACGGCATATTTGACGGACAAGCCGAAGCGTGGAGACCACCTGTGGCCGCCGGACACATCGACAAGGTAAAAATCTGGTTCGATCCGGAAGGGGACTTCCTGGAGGTACTGTTCTCGGATGCGCCGGGCTACATGCGCGAGACGGACAGCGACGTCGTGATGGAGCGGGTCGATGAACAGGGGAACCTTCTCGGGTTTTCCATCATGCAGGTGAGCCGGCTGGATAAAAAGCACCCCCTGGTCGCGGAATTATCTGCGCGCGGCTCGTAGAAACCCGTTCGAGCACGAGACACCGTCCCCCCACCTCCCGTCCATTTGTCTTGCCGGTGGTCCTTGAAGCCCCGAAGACGGCGCGCGGGGGAAGCTCAAGTCCCCGCAAGCCTTGTCAAAAGTAAGACAAAATCGCGCAGCGCCGCTCAATCCCCCAGCTTGACGACGGCCATGAACGCTTCCTGGGGGATTTCGACGGTGCCGATCTGCTTCATGCGCTTCTTGCCCTCTTTTTGCTTTTCCAGGAGCTTGCGCTTGCGGCTGATGTCGCCGCCGTAGCACTTGGCGGTGACGTTCTTGCGCAGGGCGCTGATGGTCTCGCGGGCGACGATCTTTGAGCCGATGGCCGCCTGGATCGCCACCTCGAAGAGCTGGCGGGGGATGTTCTTGCGCAGCCGCTGGACGATTTCCCGGCCGCGCAGCTGGGCTTTGTCCCGCGGGACGATGAGGGAGAGCGCGTCCACCGGCTCGCCGTTGAGCAGCACGTCCAGCTTGACCAGGTCGCCTTTGCGGTAGCCGATGGGATCGTAATCGAAGGAGCCGTAGCCGCGGGTGACGGTCTTCAGGCTGTCGTAGAAGTCGAGCACGATCTCGTTGAGCGGGAATTCGTAGTCGAGCATCACGCGCCGGTCGTCCAGGTAGTTCATCCCGGTCTGCTTGCCCCGCCGCTCCAGGGCGATGCGCATGATGCTGCCCACGTATTCGGCGGGAACGATGATGTGGCCCTTCACGTAGGGCTCGGCGATGTGGTCGATGCGGGTCGGGTCGGGCAGCAGGTTCGGGTTTTCCACCCGCAGCACTTCGCCGGTGTTGAGGTGGGCTTCGTACACCACGGTGGGGGCCGTGGTCACCAGCCCGATACCGTACTCCCGCTCCAGCCGCTCCTGCACAATTTCCAGGTGCAGCGAGCCGAGGAAGCCGCAACGAAAACCGAACCCCAGGGCCGCCGACGTTTCCTGCTCGAAGGAGAGCGCGGTGTCGTTGAGGGCCAGCTTCTCCAGCGCGTCCTTGAGCGTCTCGAACTGCTCGCCCTCGGCGGGGTAGAGCCCGCTGAACACCATGGGCTTGATCCGGGTATACCCCGGCAGCGGTTCGGTCGCCGGCCGCTCGGCGAGGGTGATCGTGTCGCCCACCTGGGCATCCTGGATCACGCGGATCGCTGCGTGGAGGAAGCCCACCTCGCCCACCTCGAGCCGCTTTTCCTCCTTGCGCAGGGGGGTGAACCGGCCCAGCCCGGCCACCTCGAATTCCGTTTCCGTGGCCATGAAGCGGATGCGGTCGCCGATCTTCAGCGTTCCGTCGAAGACCCGCACCATGGCCACCACGCCCACGTAGCTGTCGAACCAGGCATCGTACACCAGCGCCCGCAGCACTCCGCCGGCATCGCCCCGCGGCGGCGGGATGCGCTGCACCACCTGCTCCAGCACCTCCTCGATGCCCAGACCCAGCTTGGCGCTGGCGCGCACGGCGTCGTGGGCCTCCAGACCGATGAGGGATTCGATCTCCTCGATCGTCTTGTCCGGATCGGCGCTGGGCAGGTCGATCTTGTTCAGCACCGGGACGATCTCCAGGTCCTGCTCCAGCGCCATGTAGACGTTGGCCAGGGTCTGGGCCTCCACCCCCTGCGCGGCGTCCACCACGAGCAGCGCTCCTTCGCAGGCGGCCAGGGAGCGGGAGACCTCGTAGGTGAAATCCACGTGGCCGGGGGTATCGATCAGGTTCAGCTGGTAGCAGTGGCCGTCCCGCGCGGTATAACGGAGGCTCACGCTCTGCGCCTTGATGGTGATGCCCCGCTCCCGCTCGAGCTCGAGGGTATCCAGCACCTGCTCGGCCATCTCCCGCTTGCTGAGCCCGCCGGTGAATTCGATCAGCCGGTCGGCGAGGGTCGATTTGCCATGGTCGATGTGGGCGATGATGGAAAAGTTGCGGATACGGTCACTGGACGGCAACGATGGAACTCCCATGGGGGGCGGGCCGCGATTGCCCGGTAATCGGGGACACTGTAAAATCCCTTACTTATAGCAGGTAACTCGGCGATCCGGGAAGCGCGGCCCGGCACGGCGGCGGTTCGTACCGTCCGCAGCGCTGGCCCCTCCGGAACGCCTCCATGGGAGTGAGGCCGTGGAAGTGCCCCGTTACGCCCTGGTTCAGGTGGAGCGCGAAATCCGCTTCGGCTGGGTGGCCGAACACCTAGGGCGGCGGCGGCGCATCGTGCTGGAGGACGGCAGCGAGCGCGTCGAGGCGGCCAAGCGCATCCTCTACGAGTGGGAGGGCGAGCCCGTGGAGTCCGAGGGCAGTCCCGCCGGACATCGGGCTGCCGAAGATCGGGCTGCCGGAGATCGGGGGAGCGGCGCGGCTCAGGACCAACTGCGGGAGCAGGCCCGCCGGGCGAAGCAGCCCCCCGCGGGATTCGACGGCATCGCCCTTCACGCGCGGCTGAAGCCGGGTCAGAGCCTGGATTTCGCTACCCTCGCGGCCCTGGTGCTGGGCGAGGCGGCGCGGGGCTGGGCGCGGGCCGGGCTGTACTATGCGCTGCTGGGGGCCTCCGGCCTGTTCCGCCGCTCGCGGGAGGGTTTCGCCGCCCGCAGCGGCGTGGAACTGAAACAGCAGGCGGAGCGCGCCGCGGCCCTGCGCAGCCACCAGGACGGGCTGGAGCAGGTGGGTGCCTGGCTCCAGGCCCTGGAAGCGGGGAACTGGAGCCCCGGAACCGGGCCGGAGGCCGCCGAATTCCTGAGTCAGCTGGAATCGCTGGTGGCCTTCGAGGGCCGCTCGCCCCATTGGAAGGCGCTGGTGCAGCCCCTCGAATTGCCGGCCCACGACTGGGAGGAAAACCGGGTCAAGCTGAAGCGGTGGCTGGAGGCAGCGGGGGCTTGGAAGGGCTGGAGCGCCGTGTGGTTGCTGGGCTCGGGCGTGACGGAAGGGTTCGCGCCGGAACTGGAGGCCCGCGCCCGGGTGCTGGCCGGCCGGCCG
>JAPUJL010000247.1 GCA_027296185.1 SAR324 cluster bacterium
CCGGCCGGTCCTGCTCGAGCCGGAGCATTTTCCGGTGCAGGTCTTCGAGAGCTCTGTCGGGCAGAAGCAGCGATTCGTCCTGGAAGTCACGATGCCCAATTCCGAGCTGGGCGCCGGGGTCTCAAGCCTCGGTCCGGTGGAGTACCTGAACTCGATTCATGCGCGGGCCGACCTGCGTCACCAGAAGCGGATTCTGCTCCAGGCCCAGATCAGCCCGGAGGTGTTGGAATTTCCGCCCGAAATCGCGGTGGAAGGCAACTCCGTCCTGGTCAAATTTCTGAAAGTGGTGGACCAGACCGTGCTGTCGCGCCGGGCGCTGCTGATCGCCAACCTCCGCCGGCAGCAGGAACTCCTCCTCGCCCGCCGCATGACCGACGAGCAGCGGCGCAAGCGGCGGGAGTACATCGTGTCCTTCGAGGCGGGATTCGCACAGATGGATAAGGCCCGCTCCGAGGCGGGATTCGACACCAAGATCACCCTGCTCACCACGGCGCTCGCCAATTTCCGGGAGGCGGGACTCAGCGCCACCACGGACGAGGAATTGCAGGATTCGCTGCGGCAGCGGAACGCCCTGCGCGACCGCATTCCGCTGATGATTGCCGATCACGTGCGTGCCCGGATGGCCCAACCGCCGATTCTGGATCGCGTGCGGTTGCGGCAACATATCGGCACCGCCGCGGCGCTTACCCGGGATCTGGATGTGCTGCGCGTCTTGCGGGAGTTTCTGCGCCGCTTGGAGCCCTGACCGCCCTCCCGCGGCTTTCGATCTTCCTTGCCGCTTCCCCGGCGGTGGCGTACCCATCGTGTTCGCGGCCGCCGATTTTCCCGCTGTAATTTTTTTTCAGATTTGTTGGATAGGGGCTTGACTCCGCCGCCCGGCGGGACTAGCTTCAGAAAAGGGGGATTTTTTCCTACCTCGGGTAGGTAGACAGTGGGACTGTGCGAGAGACCGCCGTGAAAGCGATCGGATATGCGTCGATAAACACGCTGAACCCGCACCCGGATCGCCTGAATCTGGAAGATCAGGAGAGGATGATTCGGGAGTACGCGGCGCAGCAGGGTATGGAATTGATCGATGTGTACTCGGAAGTAAAGAGTACCAATAACGATCTGCGCCATCCGAAGTTGGCACAAATGATGAGCTTGGCAGCCGAGGGCGATATCGACACGGTGATCATCGCACGGCTCGATCGGCTGACGCGCAACATCCGCTATCTCAATGCGATCGTCGGGGAGATTTGCGGACAATATGGCGTCGATCTTATTTCGATCGAGGAAGGCCTGAATACCTCCGCCGATAGCGGGCGGATGGCGATCAACATGATCGACATCTTCACCAAGTGGGATACCAAGCGGATTTCCGACCGCACCCGGGAAATCATCGCGCGCAAGCGGGAACGGGGCGAGCGCGTCGGCCATGCGCCCTTCGGGTTCACCTATCAGAACAAATTGCTGGTCGAGGTCCCCGCGGAGCAGAAGACGATGCGTTTGATCTGCAGGAAACGGGATTCGGGACTGAGTTACCACAAGATCGCCCGGATGCTGAACGAGGAGCACATCGTCTCGAAGCGGGGCGGAATCTGGTATGCGGAAACGGTGAAGACCGTCTATCAGAGCCAGCAGAAAAAAGAGCGGCAGGCCGCCGCGACCGGATAGTTTCCCTCCGCCGGCCCGGTTCGGGTTGCCGGGCGGCGCGATTCTCCCTATTATTCCTAGCCAGTTCGGGCGTTCGCCGATGGTGGGCCAGTTCCGCCCGCGGCGTCGTAGCGCGGTGCTGCTGTGCGGTGCCGTTATCGGCCCGGCGCGGGGGCTCTTGGCCGGCCGCATCAACTGGCCCGGCGATGGCTGAGCGACTGGCGCCGATAGGGGGCGGAATGCTCTGTGTCTGCGGCTACTGCATTTCCCTGGGGGCGCGGGGAAAATTGATCGATTAATCTCTGCACCGCACCGCGATGACAGGAGCCGACCGATGAAACCGATTTGTTCCATTCTAGGCGTGTTGGCCTGCGTCTGGGCGCTTGCCGTGTCTCCGGCCCTTGCCCAGCAATCGGCGCAAGCGAGAATCGATCTTTGGAAAATGGGGGAATGGAAGAACACGGATTTCTCCAAGGTCGCGATCGATTTGCGCGAGATCGTATCCGGCGGCCCCCCGCGGGACGGCATTCCCCCCATCGACCGCCCGTCGTTCGAAACGGTGGATGAGGCCTCCGGCTGGCTCGATCCCACCGAGCCGGTGATCGTCTACGAGGAGCAAGGCGACGCGCGGGCCTATCCGCTGCAGATCCTCATCTGGCACGAGATCGTCAACGACGTGGTCGCCGGCCGGCCGGTGGTGGTGACGTTCTGCCCGCTGTGCAACAGCGCCCTGGTCTTCGACCGGCGGGTGGATGGCGAAGTGCTGGATTTCGGCACCACCGGCAAGGTCCGGCACAGCGACCTGGTGATGTGGGACCGGCAGACGGAATCGTGGTGGCAGCAGCTCACGGGCGAGGGGATCGTAGGCACCCACGCCGGCAAGAAACTCACCTTCCTGTCCGCGCCGCTGGTTGCCTACGAAACATTCCGCCGGGCCTTCCCGGAAGGACAGGTGCTCTCGAAAGACACCGGCTTCGCCCGGCCCTACGGCAACAACCCCTACGTGGCTTACGACGCGCCCGGCGGCCGCCCCTTCCTCTACCGCGGCGAGATCGATCCGCGGTTGGCGCCCATGGAACGGGTCGTCACGGTGGAGAGCGGAGGGTGGGCCAGAGCCTATCCCTATGCGCTGCTGGCCAAGGAGGGCGTGGTCCAGGACAGCCTGAACGGTTCCGAGCTCGTCGTGTTTCATCAACCCGGTGCGCGCTCGGCCCTGGACCGGAGCCAGATCGCCGCATCGCGGGACGTTGGGGCCGTGGGTGTGTTCAGGCGCGAGCTGGAAGGCCGCATGTTGAGCTTCCGGCGGGTCGAGGGGGGGTTCGAGGATCGGGAGACCGGCAGCCGTTGGAATCTGCTCGGCCGTGCGGTGGCGGGTCCGTTGCAGGGCAAGCGGCTGGAACCGATCGTCCATGCCAACCACTTCGCGTTCGCGTGGTTCGCCTTCCGTCCCGACAGCACCCTCTGGGACGGCAGCTAGCTCCCCCATCAGGAAACCATTCCGGCGGAAACCCCCGCGAGACAAGCGCTCCCCGCCGCAACACCACGGGCACCGGGCTTCGGGCGCATTTCCCGGCGGCGCGCCGGGAGATCCACCTAGCCCGGATTTTCCAGTGAAGGAAGGACCGGCGGCGCGGTTGAGAGCACCGCCCGGCGCGGCTATGCCCCGGGCGCGCTACAGTTGCACGATCTGGGGAGATTCCAGTTTCGCCCGCCGCTGCAGGTTCGACCGCAGCCGCTCGGCATCGGTCTTGGAGGTCTTGCCGACCCGCACGCGGTACCAGGTATTGCGCTGGGTGTCCTGGAACTGATTCAAGTACGCGGAAAAGCCCATCCCCTTCAATCGGTCGACCAGCTTCGCCGCGCTTTCCCGCTTACGGGAGGAGAACACCTGCACCGTGTACAGCGGTTCGCCATCGATAGCGGGAGGAGCGGCCGCGGCCCGGGCCGGAGGTGGAGCGGGCGCGTCGCGGGGAGCCTGGGCCGCGGGAGGCGTATTGGCCCGCTCGGCATTCGCCGCTTCCCGGGCGGCCGGTGCGGCGGTGGGCATGGGCACCTCCTCGACCGTCAATTCGCGCTGGGCGCGAGCCAGAATGTCCCGGGTCTGCTGCGCCGCCTGCTCCTGGGATTCCCAGAGATCCTCCACCAGCGGCGTCTCTTTCATGAGGGATCGGTTGAACGCCAACTGGTCCGGATCGGCTTGGGGAAGCGCCACGGAATCGCCCGGAGCGGCGGACTGCAACGGGACGGTCGCCACGATCGGGGTGCGGGAGCCCTCGCCGGCCACCACGCCCATGTAAAAGATGACGAGACCGGTGAGGACGGACAGGCCCAGCGAGACGAGCAAGGTGCGCCCGCCCATCTCGATGCGGTAGGTACGGTGGAGCCGCGAGGAGAATGGCTGTGAACGATTGGCCAGCGATACCATGAGTCACCTCCTTGTGATCAGGTAGCGGACGCGTACACCGCACCGGCGGGAGACTTGCCCCGGCACCGGTACGGATTTCTGTGGACGAATCCGCGGAACGGCGTCAGCAATAAAATACCGAAATCCCGCCCAATTGACCAGTTGGAATTGAAGAAAGGCTCCCGACGCTCCCGATGGCCGGCCGGGCTCCGCCACGCCAGCCGCGGTTCCCGCTCCCGGCTGCCCGGCCTCGGATTTTTTCGCGTGTTCGTTCCGTTTTGGTACGGGTCTTGTTAGTCTTAGAGACGACCTACTACTCCCGGAAAACGGGGCGCCGGATTTGCTCGAACGCCGATCCGTCATTCTCCCTTTTGGAGCGTACCCATGGCTGAAGAGACTGAAGATTCGCCCCCGGCGGAAATCGCCGAAGAAGAGGACGACGAATTATACACGCAGTTGGGGACCGGCCGGCGGGCGCTGACCCCCCTCGGTGCGGCCCGGGGTCAGGCGGACGACGACCCGGACAATCCCTACCACAAGATCGAATTCATTCACGACATCCCGCTTAAGCTCAGCGTCGAGATCGGGCAGACGCAGCTTTCCGTCCGGGAGATTCTCGGGCTCCACGTGAACAAGGTCGTGGAGTTCAACAAGGTGGTGGGGGAGCCGATGGACATCACCGTGAGCGGACGGCTCATGGCCCGCGGCGAGATCGTGGTGGTCAACGAGCGCTATGGGGTGCGGATCAGCGAGGTGACCCGGCCCGACGAGAGCGGTTCCGTCAGCAGCACCGATTTATAGCCGTTTTTCCCGAGAGCCCCCCTCTCTCCCTTCCAGGGCACCGGTTCTCCGGTGCCGAATTCCGATTCGGTCCCGCCGGCGAAACATCTGCCGGGCCGGGCCTATCCGCGAAGCGATCCCAGCGGGCACGCCCCATTTCCGTCCGGCCCGTGCCGGGTGGGCCGCCCGATTCCGTCCGCCAGGCCCGCCCGCGCGGCGGGTTCCGCGGGCCGGGCACGGTGGTGTGAACCGGGGGGTCAGCCGAACAAATTATCGATCACGCTATCGACGTCGCCCTGCTGCAGCTTTTGCCAGTCCTCGAAGTGCAAGGTGCCGCCGAATTGCGCGGCAAGCTCCGTATCGAGCTCGTCGGCCCGCTCCTGGAGATAGAACACGTGGCGCTGCAGCACTTCGGTGGAGACCAATTGCAGTTCCAGGGTGTACTTGAGAATGATGTACCAGCGTCCCTCCTGCTCGAGCAGGCCGAGGGTTTCCAGCCGCTGCAGGTTGTCGTAGGCCAGCAGGTACCGGTAGAGCGGCTCGGACGGCTGAACGTCCGACACCAGTACGGAATAGATGCTCACGTTGTTCAGCTCGGGGTTGATGCGCATGGCGACCTGCGCCGAGCCCCGCCGCCAGGTCATCAGATCCGGGCGGATCAGATGGGGGTCCACCACATTCGCCTCGCACAGCGAATCCCACAACGTTCGGTAAAGACCGCGGGCGTGCGCTTCGTCGTAGGCGGGGTGTATCTCGAGTGTGTCTTCCCTGGCCATCGTCATCCCTATTGTTCGATTGTGGTTGCTCCTATTCGAAATTTAACGCGGGCCGGACGAAATGGTTACATGCCGCGGCCCCGATCCGGCTTTGGGCTCGGTAATATTAAAAAGACGTTTTATATGACAAGTCGTGTGTTCGGCTGACGGCCCCCGAATTCTGAATTTGGCCACCCGGCCGGCCGCTTTGACAAGCGGCGCGCCGGAGCGTAACCCATACACAACCGATCCGCGGGGGACGGCCTCCAGCCCGGTCACGCCGCGAATTTTCCAGCAATCCCATTTGAGCGCAAGCGGGAGTCATCCATGCAAATCGGTGTCAACGTGGTCAACCGCGGGGCCCTGGCCCGACCGGAATTCATGGTGCGATTCGTGCGGCGGGCGGAGGAATTGGGCGTCCATTCCGCCACGGTCACGGATCATATCGTCATTCCCAAGGCCGTCCCGAGCAACTACCCCTACCACCCTCAGGGCGAGTTCCACTGGGAGGAGGCGCGGGAGTATTACGAGCCGCTCACTTTGCTCACGTTCCTGGCTGGCCACACGGAGAAGATCCGCCTGGGCGTGAGCGTGCTGATCATCTCCTACCGAAACCCGGTGATCGTCGCCAAGATGCTGGCCACCATCGATGCGCTGTCCGGTGGGCGGGTGTTCCTGGGCGTCGGCACCGGATGGTGGGAAGACGAATACAAGGCGCTTGGAATTCCGGGCCACTTCCGCGAGCGAGGCAAACGCACCGACGAATACATCCGCATCTACCGCGAGCTGTGGAGCAACGAGCAGCCGGCCTTCGACGGGGAGTTCTACCAGTTCGGCAATATCGAGGTCTCTCCCAAGCCCGTCCAGAAGGGCGGTATTCCCATCTGGATCGGGGGCCATACCAACCGCGCGCTGCGGCGGGCGGCGGAGCTGGGCGACGCCTGGCATCCCATCGGGCTGCGCCCCCCGGCGGGGCTCGATGCTCAGGAATTGGCGGCCAAGCGGGACCAGTTGGCCGAGTTGGCCCAGGCCGCCGGGCGCGACCCCAAGAGCATCCCCATCTGCTTCCGCGCGCCGATCATCTTCTCCGACAGCGGCCGCGCGCCGCTGATGGGCAACAGCGGCAAAATCGTGGAGGACATCAAAGCCTACGAGGCGGTAGGGGTCAGCCACATCACCCTGGATGTGGTGGGCGGTTCCGCGGACGAGGTGTTCGCCAATCTGGAGCGGATGGGCGAGGAGGTCCTGCCCCAAGTGAGCTGAAGGTTGCTACCGGCACGAGGGGGACGCGGTCCCCCATTCGCCCCCTGGCCGCCTATCCCCCTTGGCATGATGCGGGGCGCCCTGCGCCCGGATCATGGGAACGTTCCGCGGCGCTGCAGCATCCAACGCCCCATCGGGGGGCGCCGGGATTCCCGATCCCCCGCACGCCGTTTCATCCGCGACGGTCGACCTCGGCGAAGAAGGCGCTTACCGCTTGCCCGATGGCGTGGGGCTGATCCTCCTGCACGAAGTGGATGCCCTTGCCGAGTTCCTTGACCTGGAGCGTGGGGAACCGGGTCTTGCACCAGTCGACCTCCGCTTTCCCGATGATCGCGCCGGGCTCAAAGGCCAGCAGCAGCATGGGGATGCCCGCCTTGCTCAGCACGTCGCCGTAGCGGTTCACCGCGGCCACCACGTCGGCGGGCTCGCCGGAGAGGGGAATGTCGTTGGGAAAGACATAGGTCGGCTTGCGGGATTCGGGCTCCTTGAAGGGCGCCCGGTAGACCTCCATCTCGGCGTCGGTCAGCTGGCGCACGATCGAGCCGGGCAGTACCTTTTCCACGAAGAAGTTCTGATCGCGGATGGTGGGCCAGCCCTTCTCCGAGCGGAACATGCTGAACAGGGTGCGGAACTGCTCGGAGCGGTCCTCCCACTCGATGGGCTTGATCACCGCCTCCATGAAGGCGATGGCGCTCACTCGCTCCGGGTGGCGCCCGGCGAAGTGGAAGCCGAGGAAGCTGCCCCAGTCGTGAATGACGAACTTCACGCGCTCCAGGCCCAAGGCCTCGATGAAGCCGTCCAGGTATTCGGCATGGTCGAAGATGCGGTAGGAGATATCCGGCTTGTCCGACTTGCCGAAGCCGATCAGGTCCGGGGCGATGCAGCGGCCCTGGCCGCTCAAGTGGGGGATGACGTTCCGCCACAGGTAGGACGAGGTGGGGTTGCCGTGCAGGAGCAGGATCGGCTCGCCCGACCCTTCCTCGACGTAGTGCATCCGGGAACCCTTCACCTCGACGAAGCGGGATTCGAAAGGAAAATCGGGGGAGATGGTTTCGCTCATGGCATTCGCTCCGAAGTTTCGCTCGTAGGGGCGCCTCGCGAGGTGCCCCTACCCAATACTTTCCTTCCCCCGTCATGGGGGGAGAGCCTGCCCTGAAGCAGGGCCGAAGGGGCAGGGAGGGGGCAACGATCGTGGCGGACGGGTCGCCACTCCCTAGCGATGCGGCGTCAACCCCCGATTCGCCTTTTATACCGCCCGCGCCTCGTGCATGGAGGCGATCTCGTCGGCGCCGAAACCCAGCTCGCCCAGGATGGCATCGGTGTGCTCGCCCAGCAGGGGCGGCCGCTGGCGGATGCCGCCCGGGCTTTCCGAGAGCCGCACGGGCGTATCGACCAGGGGCGCCGCTTCGGGCAGCCCCGGATACTCGGTCAGCTTGAACAGCTTGCGCGCGGCGGCATGGGGGTCGTCCAGGGCCTGCTGGGGCGTGCAGACCGGCCCCGCGGGGAGCCGCGCCTCCTCCAGTGCCGCCAGGGCCTGCTCGGTGGTGAGGTTCTCGGCCCAGCGCTGGGTGCGCTCGCTGATCAGCGTGGAATGCTCCGCGCGGCCTTGGTCGGTCCGCAGCCGCTCGTCCTCCAGCCAGTGAGGCTCGCCCATCAGCTTGGCCCAGCGCTCGAAGAGCGGCATGCCCACCGAGGCGAGCATGATGTGGCCGTCCTGGGTGCGGAACGTATCCACCGGGCTGGCGTGATAGCCCCGGTTGCCCTGGGCCTTGCGGTTGAAGTTGCACAGCCGCTGCTCGATCAGGAAGGCGCTCATGAACATGAGGCCGGTGGAATAGAGCGACGCCTCGACGGTCTGGCCGCGGCCGGTGCGCTCCCGTTCCATCAGGGCGGCCATGGTTCCGAAGGCGGAGAACAGCGCGGTTCCGTAGTCCACGTAGGGCACCTGGGTGCGCGTGGGCTCGCCCTCCCGGCCGCTGAGATACATCGCCCCGCTCATGGCCTGGGCGATCATGTCGAAGCCCACCCGGTCCCGGTAGGGGCCGTCGGCGCCGAAAGCGGAAATCATGGTGAGGATGATGTCCGGCTTGATCGCCTTCAGGCTGTCGTAGT
>JAPUJL010000248.1 GCA_027296185.1 SAR324 cluster bacterium
AAGTGCCCGCAGGGTGCGCCGCAGGCTGATCTTGGCGCGGGTGGTGCGCACGTGCTCCATCCAGGCGTCGTTGGGCACCGCCTCGTCCGAGGTGAGCACGGCCACCATGTCGCCGTCCCTGAGTTCGGTGAACCGGGAGACCCTGCGCCCGCCGACCAGCGCGCCGTTGCACCGATTGCCCAGATCGCTGTGGATGGCGTAGGCGAAATCCAGCACTGTCGAGCCCTGGGGCAGATTGAGCCGCTTGCCGTGGGGAGTGAAGGCCTGCACCGTCTCCATCTGGGCGTAGCGGAGCACGTCTTCCATGCGCAGGTCGGCGCTGCCGTCCAGTTGATCGATCACCTCCAGGTAGGTCTGGTAGTATCGGCTGAGCTCCTCCTGGGAGCCCTTCCAGTCCGCCAGAATGCCCGTGCGGTTGACCCGTTGCATGTCCTTCGAGGCGATGGCGATGGAGACCGCCTCTTCGCCCACGAAGACCTGCGAGACCAGCCCCCGGTAGCGGTTGGGCTTGGGGTTGGAGATATAGTCCCGGATGCTGTTGGGCACCGCCCGGCAGGTCATGTGCAGCCCGCCCAAGGCCGTGTAGCAGGCGCGGGCCGTGGGAACGGTTACCTGGAACAGCCGCAGGGCCTTGATTTGCGGCGTGCGATCCCGGATGGCATCGGAGATCTGGAAGTACCGGGGCTCCACTGCGAACTCCGCCAGCCGCAACGGGCGCAACGCCGACTCGAGGATTCGCTGGATGTCGTCCACCTGGGGCTGATCGGCGGCGATCCGGGCGCGCAGACCTTCCAGCATGCGGTTGAAGCGCTTGGGATAGAGGAACCGGAAGCAGAGGGTCGTCAACTCCTCGGCGATGTCCTGCAGCCCCATGCGCTCGGCCATGGGGACGTACACCGCGAGGGTCTCCATTCCGATCCGCCTTTGGCGGTGGCGCTCCAGATGGGAGAGGTCCCGCATGTTGTCCAGCCGGTCGAAGATCTTGACCAGCAGGGTGCGCATGTCCTTGACGGTGGAGAAGAGAATCTTGCGGAAGGTTTCCAGCCCATCCCCGCGGCCCCCCTCGGCGGGCTTGGCCACCTTGGTCAGTCCGTCCACCAGGTCCGCCAGCCATTCGCCGTAGCGCTCGCGGAGCTCGTCCTTCGTGACCTCGGTGTCCTCGATCAGGTCGTGCAGCAGCGCGACGACGGCGGTCTCCACGTCCATCCCCGCCTCGGCGACCGAAAGCGCCACGCGGTAGGGGTGGATGATGACCGGCTCGCCGGATTTGCGAAATTGTCCCCGATGGTAGAATTCGGCATCCTCGAACGCCTGCTCGAGAAGCCTGATCTTCGGAGCCTTTCCGCGGGGAAAGTGCTCGAAGATGGCCTGCTTAATGCGCGCGAGTTGCCCTGCATAGGGATCGCCCGCAGCAAGACGCTCCATGCCAACCGCTCACCGATCGAATGCGGGTCCATCCGCTGCTGATCACGCGCTCTCGCCGCACCCCCGGGGCTTTCCCAGCGCGTGTTTTTTTCTTTCATCCCATGGAGTTACACGTATAACATACATCGCCGCGGCAGAGATAGTGCCCCCCGCGCCGATTTGCGCGAAATTGCGCCATTCCGGCGGAGGGCTTCCCCGCGTACCCTTGGCTGCCCGCCGGTCCGATGGCCCGGAAAACATGGCTCGGGAAACATAGCCCGGAAACGGTGGAACCCATCCCCTTCGAGAGCGACCCCATGGCCGATGCCCCGATTTCCATCGATGTGACCCATTCCGAGCCGTACCGCAAACTGCTCGAGCTGGCCAAGACGCCCCTGGACCTGACCCAGGAGGGGGTGCTGAGCACCGAGCGGGTTTCCGGAATGCGCGCGTCGGCCTGCGGCTTCGATCTGCTCTATTCCACCCAGCAGGTGGACGAGCCGGTGCTGGCGGCGCTCACGGCCCTGGCCGGGGAGGCACGGGCGGTGGAGCGGTTCAAGATGCTCATGGCGGGCAAGGTGATGAACCGCATCGAAGGCCACGAGAGCGAGAATCGCCAGGTGCTGCACTTCGCCAGCCGCAACGTCTTCGACGACCTGCCCGACCCGGAGCCCATGCCCGAGGCGGCCGATGCCGCCGGGAAGGCCAAGGCGGAGTTGGCCAAGCTGAAGGAGTTCCTGCAGCGGCTCGAGAGCGGCGCGCTGCAGAATGCCAAGGGGGAGCCGTTCACCGACCTGGTCAACGTGGGCATCGGGGGCTCCGACCTGGGTCCCAAGGCCCTGTACATGGCGCTGTTGCCCTTCCGCCAGGGCGGGCGGCGGGTACACTACATCTCCAACGTCGACCCGGACGATGCGGCGCAGGTGCTGGAAGGGCTCGACCTCTCCCGCACCCTGGTCAACGTGGTCTCCAAGAGCGGCACCACCCTGGAGACCCTGACCAACGAAACCCTGGTGCGCAACGCCTTCACCCAGGCGGGCCTGACGCCGGAGCGGCACTTCCTCTGCGTCACGGGCGAGGGCAGCCCCATGGACAACCCCGAGCGCTACATGAGCTCGTTCTACATGTACGACTTTATCGGCGGCCGCTACAGCGCGACCTCCATGGTGGGCGGCGTCAGCCTGGGCTTCGCCGTGGGCTACGGCCAGTTCACGGACATCCTGCGCGGCGCCCGGGAGATGGACCTGAACGCCTGCGGGTCCGAAGGCACCGTGAACCTCTCCCTGCTGGCGGCGCTGCTGGGGCTGTGGAACCGCACCTTCCTGGGCTATCCCACGGTGGCGGTGCTGCCGTACAGCCAGGCCCTGGTGCGTTTCGCGGCGCACCTGCAACAGCTGGACATGGAGAGCAATGGCAAGGGCATCGACCGCGAGGGGCGCTTCGTGGATTACCCGACCGGGCCCATCGTCTGGGGCGAGCCGGGCACCAACGGCCAGCACGCCTTCTACCAGCTCATTCATCAGGGCACCACGGTGGTGCCCTGCGAATTCATCGGCATGCGCCAGAACCAGTACGGGCTCGACCTGACCGTGGAGGACACGACGAGCCAGCAGAAGCTGCTGGCCAACCTGCTCGCCCAGTCGATCGGTTTGGCCACCGGCCAGCGCAGCGGCAATCCCAACAAGACGTTCCCGGGCAACCGCCCCAACTCGGTGCTCATCGCCGACCGGCTCACGCCGCGCACCCTGGGCGCGCTGTTGGCGTACTTCGAGAACAAGGTCGCCTTCCAGGGGCTGATCTGGAACGTCAACTCCTTCGATCAGGAAGGGGTGCAACTGGGCAAGGTGCTGGCCAACCAACTGATCGGCCACCTGGCCAAGGGCGCGGGAGCCGGAGAAGAAGACGACCCCGTCGGCTGGGCCATGCTCCGGGCGGCCGGGGCGGTCTAGGTTTCGACTGAGAGCCTGTTACCCTGAGGAGGGGCGGAAGCCCCGTCCCGCCTGCCCTGAGCGAAAGTCGAAGGGAAGTACCCGGCAAGGCTCCGAATCGTTCCGCAATCTTCGAGACATCCCGCTCCCGCCGGCTCCGAGCGGATCTCGTCAACCGATTCCCCTGTCCCGAGTGACCTCATGACGGAACCCGGAACCCCCGGCGCAGCCCCCGCACCCGCGCCTCCCCAGCCGCCTTCCCGGCGCCCGTGGCTGCGGCCCCTGCTGCTGCTGGCGGTGGTGGCGGTGCTGCTGGTGTTGGCGAGGGTGTTCGGCCTGGGGGAGAAATTCGGGCTGTTGCAGGACTGGATCGAAGGGCTCGGGCCGGTAGGGCCGGTGGTGTTTCTGGGACTCTATATCCTGGCCGTCGTGGCCGCGATCCCGGGCTCCGCCATCACGCTGGCGGCGGGGGCGTTGTTCGGCACGGTGTTGGGGGTGATCCTGGTCAGCGTCGGGTCCACCACCCCCCGGGCGAGGACGTCGATCGCGGCCTCCCGCATGTACCACTCCTGCTTCTTGAGCACGAACTTGACCAGGAGCTTGAAGGACGCGT
>JAPUJL010000249.1 GCA_027296185.1 SAR324 cluster bacterium
TCGCCCCCTCCCGCCCGCTGGCGGCCGATGGTATCGAAGCCCGCCCGGGAGCTGTCATCGGCACCCGTGCCTCATGGACCGGCCCGGGTTCCGGCGGGGGATTGTCTCCCGCCGCGTCGTTTGCTAAAGAGGTAGCGGACAGCGGAGCGGACCGCGCTCAAAATCGGCGGAGGCGCCGGGCCTGCCGCCGGAGCCGTCGGAGAGGCACAGCGAGGAGGTGTCGGGATGGTGATTCATCCATACGAGATCGATATGAGAGGCAGCGGACGATGGGACAAGCAGACCGGCCGCTACATCCCGGTGGCGGGCGGCTCGCGCTCCCGCCTGCCGGTGGCGGACGGAGACGGATCGATTCCGCGCTACCATGGATTCGTGGGGATCGACGACAAGGATTCGGAAGGCATCCACACAATGGCCGGCCTGTTCGAGCACATCGGCGGCGAAGTGAATGTGCAGAGGGGCGAGGCGGGTGCGTTGGTCTCCCGCATCCAAGAGGTGGTGGAGGAGCAGCGCAAGACCGAAGAGGAGGATTCGGCGGGGCAAGGCCAGCCCCGTCCCTCCGAGGATTAGGCGCGGATCACTCTTCCGTGGTCCCGGCGCCTGCCGCGGCCCCGGCACCTGCCGCGGCCCGGCCCGGTGCGTTGTCTCCGGTCAGATGCTCCAGCACGTCCACGAGTTTGAGCCGGGCGCTGCCCCGGCTCGGCAGGCGGCCCTCCCGCTTCCAGCGCCGCACCGTCCGCTCGGAAATTCCCAGCATATCCGCGACCTCCTGGTTGCTGACGTGCCGCATCAGCGACTGGAGGAGGGAAACGGTGTCTTCGTCCTCCTTCAGGTGAATCCGCAGGTTGCCCAGTTCGATCAGCCGCTCTGCCACGGTTTTCCACCCACCGAAATAAGTACTCCGTGAGCCTGCCCGAGCCCATCGCCGCCGGCGCGGACCTTCCCCGGCCCTCCCCACCGGGACGGACTCCGGGAGTGCCGCTCTCGGCGAAGTATGAACATTGAGAATAGTGAACAAATGATCGCCTTATTTCACGATTAAGTCATGGGGAATGTGGGTGGCGGGAGTATCGCCGGGGGAACCGCCGGCGCGGCGCCGGCGCGGTGCCGGTGCCGGACGACGGGGGAAACGGCGGGTGCCGGTGGGGGCGCGCATTGACGGGAAGCGCAAAAACGGGTTTCCTAGGGGCACCGTTCGCAATCACTCATTCGGAGACAGGCCATGGGAGAACCGATTCACACCAGTCACGTCCGCATCGTGCAGGACCGCCGGCCCCTGCGGCGGGCCTATATCGAGCATTTCGAGGAGCCGATCTATTACGGCGTCCATACGGCCATCGCCGATTTCTACGGCGTGAAGCCGGAGACCGAATACCCCTCGACCCTCGACCACCTGATCGGCGCGGTGGCCGGGTGACTGACCGGCACTTTTGCCGGCGCGCTGGCAGCGCGTGGAATCGAGGTCGAGCCCGGGGCGCTGGAAGGACACGCCGAAGGAGACATCGAGAAGGTCGAGCGGACCATCCGCGTGACGGAAATCCGCGTGACCTACAAATTGCCCATTCCCAGCGAACACCGCGAGGCCGCGGAGCGGGCGCTGGAGCTTCACCCCGCGTCCTGCCCGGCGCACGAGAGCGTGAAGGATTCGATCCGGGTCAAGATCGGCGCCGAGATCGATTGGCAATGACCGGCGGCAAGGCTTCCGTTACCGGGCGGGCGAACATCCCGGGGGCTTACTCCAACCCAGAAAACCAACCATGATCGTGATCCGAAACAGCGAATATCCCCCCATCGACCCGGCCGAGACCCTCAACCGGATGCACTTCGACGGCATGAACACCCGGCTGATCGTCGCGGCGAAGGGCTGCGTCATTCCCCGCCACGGCCACGAGCGTTCCGAGGAAGTCTACGTCCTCTCCGGCCGGGTGCGCCTCAACGAGGACATCCTGGAAGCCGGCGACCTGATGCGCACGGAAGCCGGCGAATTTCACGAGGCCGAAGCGCTGGAGGACAGCCGCATCCTGGTGATGAACACCATCGACCCGCAGTGAGCCGTCACTCGCTGGGCGTTTCCCCGCGTTCCGCGCCGCTGCGGGCGGGTCCCCGCAAGGAGTGAGCGTTATGGGCGTGAGCCTGGAGCCGCACGAGATCGACGAGTACATGCTGGCGATGCCGCGGGTGATCCTCTGTGTCGCCCGGCCGGACAAGGCGCCACTGGCCTTGCCCATGTGGTTCTCCTGGATCGACGGCAAGATCTACATGAGCACGGGGCTGGCGAGCAAGAAGGTGCAGAACATCCGCGACCAGCCGCTGGTCTCGTGCCTGGTGGAATCGGGCGAGGCGTATTACACCCTCAAGTCGGTGCTGTTGATCGGTCATTGCGAGGTGATCGACGATCAGAAGACCGTCCGCGCCGAGATGGCGCGCATGGCGACAGCCAAGCCCCTCTACGACGAGCTGCGCCCCAAGGAGCTTCCCGCGCATCTGGAGCGGTTTTACGAGCAGGACCGGGCGCTGCTGGTCGTCACTCCCCACAGCATCACCACCTGGGATTTCGCCAAGATTCGGGTGTAGCCGTGGCCCCGCTTCCCCTGCCTCGTCATCCATGGGCCGCCCGGCGGGCGCTGCCGCTCTGCGGCATGGTGGCGCTGTGTTTTGTCGCGGCCCTGTGTTTTGCGGCGGCATTGTTTTCCGTGGCGCTGTATCCCGTGGCGCTGCACGGCGCGGAACCCACCGGAAAATTGAAGGAGGTGCTGGAGCGGGGCCAACTGTACTGCGGGGTGAACGGCAAGCTGAGCGGCTTCGGATTTATGGACCCCCAGGGAAACATGGTCGGCTTCGACGTGGACATCTGCCGCGCCGTGGCCGCCGCGCTGTTCGACGACCCGGCCAAGGTGCGCTTCACGCCGCTCTCCGCCCCCCAGCGTTTCACCGCGCTGCAGTCGGGGGAAATCGACCTGCTCTCCCGCAACACGACCTGGACCATTAGCCGCGATTCGCGCGTGGGCCTGGATTTCGCGCCGGTGGTCTTCTACGACGGCCAGGGAATCATGGTGAAGCGCGAGCTGGGGGTGAGCTCCGTGAGCGAGCTGGACGGCGCCTCGATTTGCGTGCAGACCGGCACCACCACCGAGAAGAATCTCACCGACTACTTCCGCAACCGGGGGATCGCATTCAACCCGGTGATCAGCCAGGACTACGCGACCAGCGTGGACGGATTCATCAAGGACCGCTGCGACGCCTTCACCACCGACCGCTCGGGCCTCCTGGCCACGAAGATCAAGTACCCGGAACTGGCCGATGCGGTGATCCTGGAGGAGGTCATGTCCAAGGAACCCCTGGCCCCGGCGGTGGTGCAGGGCGAAAGCCAGTGGCGCGACGCGGTGTCATGGATCGTCTTCGGCCTGATCCAAGCCGAGGAGTTGGGTGTCACGCGGGAGAATATCCAACGGATGAGCGGCTCCACCGACCTCAACGTACGCCGGCTGCTGGGCATCGAGGATACCTTCGGCGAGGACCTGGGCCTCTCCAACGACTTTCTCGCGCGGACCATCCGCCACGTGGGCAACTACGGCGAAATCTACGAGCGGCACCTCGGCATGGATTCGCCCTTCAAGCTTCCCCGCGGGCTCAACGACCTGTGGAGCCGTGGCGGGCTGATGTACGCACCCCCGTTCCGCTGACCGCAATCCGCTGACGACATTCCGTTAAATCCGGCCCATTCCGGGCCATGCATTCGCGGCTCCCCCGTCGGCGGGCTGCGCCCTTTCCCCGGCATGCAACGCCCCTCGGCATCCCCTCCTTCCGGCGCCAGCTCCCTACTGCGGCAGCCCCGTGTGCTGAGCGGGTTGGCGCAGGCCCTCTTCGCGGCGGTTGTGGTCTTCGCCGCGGCGGCGATGCTGAGCAACATGGCGGCGGAACTGGACAAGCGGGGCCTGCCGCTGGGGTTCGGTTTTCTGGAGCAGCCGGCCAGCTTCGCCATCGCGGAAGGGCTGCTGGACTACACGGAGTCCGACTCTTACTGGCGGGCCTTTTCCGTGGGAGTGGTCAACACGATCCAGGTTTCACTGCTGGGCATCGTGCTGGCCACGCTGCTGGGTACCGTGATCGGCGTGAGCCGTCTGTCGACGAACTTGATGGTGCGCACCCTGGCCGGGGCGTACGTGGAGACGGTGCGCAACGTGCCGCTGCTGGTGCAGTTGTTCGTCTGGTACACGATCGTTTTTCTCAACCTGCCGCCTCTGCGCAAGAGCCTCGCCCTGCCGGGCGGGTTTTTCCTCAACAACCGGGGCGTCCACTTTCCCTCCCTGGGGCTGTCCCCGGACTGGGGTTCTTGGCTGATCGGGCTGGTCATCGTCGCGGCGTTTGCCCTGCTGGCCGGATGGCGGGTCAACCGGCGGCGCGTGGCCGAGGGCAGGCCGCCCCTGGGCCTATGGGCCGCCGCGGGCGGGCTGCTGGCCGTGGCGCTGTTCGTCACGGCGGGCTGGATCGCCGTGGGGAGCTCTCCCGTCGTCCCCGATTACCCGGTGCTGAAAGGGTTCAACTTCCGCGGCGGGGCGCGGGTTTCCCCCGAGTTCGCCGCCCTGCTCACCGGGCTGACGATTTATACCGCCGCGTTCATCGCCGAGTTGGTGCGGGCCGGCGTACAGGCGGTGGGGCGGGGCCAGAGCGAGGCCGCGGCGGCCCTGGGGCTCACCCGCGGTCAGGCCTTGCGTCACGTGATCCTGCCCCAGGCCCTGCGCATAATCCTGCCGCCGCTGGTCAACCAGTATTTGAACCTGACGAAAAATTCGAGCCTGGCGGTGGCAATCGCCTTTCCGGATCTGGTGGCGATCGGCAACACGATCATCAATCAGTCCGGCAATGCGGTGCAGCTGATCGTGCTCATCATGGGCAGCTACCTGGCCATGAGCCTGGCCATCTCCTTTCTGCTCAATCAATTGAACAAGCGCACCCGCTTCGCGGGCCAGTAGGCGGCGCCATGGACGCATTCACTCTGGATTCGGCCTGGCGGTGGACGCGGCGCCACCTGCTACGCACCCGTCTCGACGCCTTGCTCACCGTGGGGGCGGGGCTCGCGATCGCATTCGTGGCGGTGCCCTTGGCGGTGTGGGTGGTGTCCGGCGCCGACTGGGGAGTGATCGCGGCCAATCGCCACCTGCTGCTGGTGGGCTCCTATCCGGCCGAGGAGGTGTGGCGGGTCTGGGCCGTCGTGTGGATGCTGATGGCCATGAGCGGCATTTCCCTGGGCGCCCTCACCGAATCGGCGCGGCTCGGCTGGAAGATCGTGGGCGCCGGAGCGGCGGCCCTGCTCCTGCTGGCGGCCCTTTCGGGGGCCTGGGAAGCCGCCCTCGCCGGCGCGTT
>JAPUJL010000025.1 GCA_027296185.1 SAR324 cluster bacterium
CCAGGTTGCGGTCCCTGGGGGCCATGCCGGTGATGTTCTCCCCGCCGATCCAGATCGCGTCGTCGTTGTCGGGCCGTTCCAGTCCGGCGATGCAGCGCAGGGTGGTGGTCTTGCCGCAGCCGGAGGGACCCAGCAGCACCAGCAGCTCGCCGCCGGCCACGTCCAGGTTCACGTCGCGGCACGCCTGGACGCGCCCCTGCTGGAAGGTTTTCTGCAAGTGCTGCACGCGGATGCCGGGGGCGGGCGTGTTCATCGGGTCGGCAGAATCTATCATGGGCCTTCCAGGGGTGTTGGGGGCCGGACGGCCGGGATAGGTTCCGCGGCTCCCGCTGCGGCATTCACGTCGAGAAGGTGCGGGAGAGGTGCTTCTGGGCGATCATGTAGAGGATCACCGGAGGAATGCCGGTGATCAGGGTCATCACCATCATCACCTCCCATTCGATCCGCTCGCCCCCGGCGGTGGCCACGTAGATGGCCACCGAGGCGGTGCGGGGTCCGTCGCCCGTGGTCAGCATGTTGGAGAAGAGAAAGTCGTTCCACCCCAGCAGAAAGCTCAGGAAGGCCACGGAGACGATCACCGGCTTGGCCAGGGGCAGCATCACCTTGTAGAAGGCCTGGAACTGGGTGCAGCCGTAGACCATGGCGCACTCCTCCAGGTGGCGGGGCATGCGGGCGAAGTAGCCGCGAAGGATCCACACCGAGAAGGGCACGGCAAAGATCTGGAAGGCGATCAACAGCCCGACGATGCTGTTGTACAGCCCCACCTGAATCCACGTGATGGTGATCGGCACGATGAGCAGGATGAACGGAAAGATCAGCGTCCCGACGATCAGGTAGAACAGCACCTCGCGGCCCCGGAAATTCTTGCGGGCGAAGACGTACGCCCCCGGCACCGAGATCAGGAGCGACAGCACCGCGCAGCCCACCCCCGCCAGCAAGCTGTTCCACAGATAGCGGTGGAACTCGTTGATCGCGAACACCTCCCGCCAGGCGTCCACGCTCAATTCCTCGGGAATCCAGGTGACCTCGAAGATCTCGCCGGGAGTCTTGAAGGCCGTGACGACGATGTAGCTGTAGGGCACCAGCACCATCGCCAGCAAGGCGATCAGCCCGGCATAGGCCAGCACCCGCTGAAATCCCGTGGCGCGATCGGACATGGCGGGGGCCTAGTGGCCCGGCCTGAATTGGCGCTGGAAGAGCCAGGCGAAGGGAAGGATCAGCACGAGCGTGAACACCACCAGGAAGATGCCGACCGTGAAGGCCATGCCGAAATCGCCGGACATGAAGGCGAAGCGGTAGACCAACACGCTGAGGATGCTGGTCTCGTAGCCGGGCCCACCGCCGGTGAGCTGAAAGGGCTGGTCGATCTTCGCCAGGTTGAAGGCCAGGCGGAGGATGATCACCACCAGCAGCGCGCTCCACAGATGGGGCAGCGTCACGTGGCGGAACCGCTGCCACAGGTTTGCGCCGTAGACCTCCGCCAGCTCGTAATGAGAGTCGGGGATCGCCTGCAGTGCCGACAGGAGGATCAGGAACATGAACGGCCAGAACGTCCAGGTGGCCACGAAGGTGATGATCCACTTGGCCCAGGAGCCGTCGGAGAACCAGTAGATGGGCTCCTCCAGGATGCCCCAGCCGATCAGGTAGTGGGTCACCATCCCCAGCCCCGGATCGAGCAGGAACAGCCAGAACGCTCCCACCACCACCGGCGGCATGGCGTAGGCGACGAGCATCACTCCCCGCCACAGGGTGCGCCACCGGATGAAGCGCTGCTTGAGCACCAGCGCCGCCACCAGGGCGATGGCCAACTGAAACACGGTGGACAGGGAGTAGATCAGCGTGGATTGCAGGGCGACCCAGAAGTATTCGGCGTTCACGAAGGCCGTATAGTTGCCCAGCCCGCGCCACTCCGGGTCGCCCATGAAGGGCCAGCGGTGCAGGCTCATCCACACGCCCTGGAGGAAAGGATACCAGAGCAGCAGCAGCATGAAGGCGACCGTCGGCAGCAGGAACGCCACGATCAGCCAGCGCTCCTCGGAGGCTTGCATTCCTGAACGCATCGGAGTCGCTGTCCAATCCCGGAAGTGCCGGGGGGCGGGCCCCCGTGGATGGAGCGCCAGAGCGCCGGAGCGCCCGACGGCCGGTCAGGCGCGCAACGCCTCGTTGACCTCGCGGGTGTAATTGCGCAATTCTTTCTCGACCGGGGCGCCCTGCATGGCCTGCTGGAGGTGGGGCGCGAAGAGGTTGTACTGGATGTCCACGCTCTTGGGGTGATTGGCCCAGACGCCCGGATTGACCACCATGCGGGTGACCGCCTCGGCATACCCGTCTGGGGAACCCATCAGTTGGGGCCAGAGGTCGCGGCGGGCGCACAGCCCCGCCGACTTGGAATAGGCGATCATGTTCTCCGGCCGGAACCACTCCTTGACGAATTCCCAGGCGGCGGCTTCCTTCAGCGCCGCGTCCGGCCCTTCCTGCTTCACGATGTGGAACGTCACGAACGCCAGGAACGTCTGCGATCCGGACGTGCCGCCGCTGATGGGGAAGTGTGGCGCCCACTGGAACAGCCCGTCGCGCAGCTCGTCCGGCATGCGCTCCAGGAGCGTGCCCCGGTTGAGGATGTCGGCGTGGATGAGGCTCTTGCGCCCGCGGATGAGCAGTTCCACCGCGTCCTCGTCGGTGCTCTGGGGCGAGTTGGGCGAGCTGAACTTATACTTGCGGAACAGGTCCACGTAGAACTGCACCGCCTCGCGCCAGGCGGGACTGTCGCAGTTGCAGCGGCTCCAGTCGGCGTTGATGAAGCCGCTGGTCTCGATATCGAGGGAGCGCACCCAGCCGTTGAGCTGGGTATCCCCCGCGTCCCAGATCTTGCCGTACACCTCGGTGGGGTACCGCACCCCCGCTCCCTCGCGCAGTTGGCCGAGCAGTTCGAGAAAATGATCGGAATCCCGCGGCGGCCAATCGCGCTCCCAGTCGATCCCCGCCTTCTCCCAGTGGTCGCGCCGGGTGAGCACGGGCGCCTGGGGCACCAGGCCGAAGGGCAGGTCGTAAATCTGATCGCGGTCCGCGTAGCCCTGGTTCTGGCGCTTCACCAGGGGGATCAGCCAGGCTGTGCCTTCCCGGGATTCGGCGTCCCAGCTCCCCTCCATGAAGTCGTTCAGGGGCCGCAGGAAGCGACGCAACTGACCCGTCCAGCGGCCCGATGCATCGAACACGGTGGGCCGGATGCCCCCCTTGAAACTGGTGCGGTACTTGGGGCCGATGATGCTGCCGTAACTGTCCCAGGTCGTGTTGACCGTGGCGCCCGTCCGCCGCTCGAAGGCGGTCACGATGGCCTCCGACAGCCGGCGCACGGTCTTGTTCTGCACGCCGACCATGTTCCAGTAGTCGATCGTCACGCCCTTCAGGTCGGTGCGTGCCTGGCCGAAAATCGCCTCCGGCGTCAGACTTGTGGTTATCCCCATGGCCGCCAGGGAGGCGGTCAACTGCAGCAACTCCCGGCGGCTGTACGCTCTTGCGGTCTCGGTACCCACGGGCCCCATCCTTTGCTAGCTGTCCATGAGGTGCGCCATGACGCCGAGCGGCGGCCTGGTGCCCGGCGTGCGTGCCGGTCCCGCACCACTATGACAGAGTGCGCCGGGGAAGCAAGGCGGGGCCTCCGCCGGATATCCCGGAAAGTACCCGGGCGCCTAGTCCTCCAGGTAGGTGGTCTTCATGTGCTGCGCTTCCTTCCAGACCTTGTATTTTTTCCGGAAGTCGAAGTAGTGCTCGGCCACTTTCTTGAACAGCGGGTCCCGGGCCGACTCCTCCGCGACCACCTCCATCCAGGCCTCTTCCATGATTTTCAGCGTGGAATCCGGCCAGCGTTTTTGCTGGACGCCGTGTCGATCCGACATCTCCCGCATGGCGTCGAAGTTCAGGGCCTCCGCCTCGGCGTAGGTGTACCCCACCTGATGGCCCAGGGCGACCCGGACGATCCGCTGGTGCTGGGGGGAGAGCGCATCCCACGCATCCTTGTTCATCAGGAAATCGCCGATGGAGGACTGCTGGTGCCAGCCGGGGAAGTAGTTGTACTTGGCGATCTGGTAGAATCCCAGGGCGAGATCGATGGTCGGCAGGGAGAATTCCGTGGCGTCGATCACGCCGCGCTCCAGTGCCGGATAGATATCGGCCGCGGCCAGCAGTTGGGTCGAGACGCCCAGCTTCTGCATCACTTTGGCGCCCAGGCCGAAGAAGCGCATCTTCATCCCCTTCAGCTGATCCAGCGAGGTGATCTCTTCCCGAAACCAGCCCGAGGTCTCCGGCCCGATGGCGAAGTTGTTGATGGCGTACAGATCGTGCCGTGCGTAGATTTCCTGCTTGAGCTCGTCGCCCCCGCCGAACCACAACCAGGCCGTCAACTCTCCGATGTCGGGGCCGAAGGGCACGGTGGTGAAGAAGGCCAGCGCCGGGTATTTCCCCGTGTGATACCCGGGAGTGGTCCAGCACGACTCGATGGCGCCTTTGGAGACCGCGGTGAAGCATTCCAGCGGCGGCACCAGCGCCCCGGGCTCGAAGAACTTGATCTCCAGCGTTCCGCCGGACATCACGAATACGTCCTCGGCGAAACGGGTCGCCGAAGGTCCGGCATGGGGCAGCTTGCTGCCGAAGGCGCTTTGCATCTGCCAGCGCACCATGCGCTGCGTGCTGGCCGCCACATCCTCGTCTGCCCCCCTCCCCGCTCGCTCGGTGCAACCGCCCAGCCCGCCCGCCAGGACCATGGCGATCCCGGCGGCGGCAATCCGTACGAAATGTGGCCGAAGAATCCTCGACGCCTTCATGATCGACCCTCCGATCGAAGTGAAACCCACGGTGACCCCCGGCGCCGGTCCCGGAAACGCATGCGCACCGCACCCGGCGGTGCCACGCCCCGCGCCCGGCGGTGCCGTGCCCCGCACCCCTGACCGGTTGGGGAAGGGACGCTACAGCCTACTAGGGCCGGATTCGGCGGGTCAAGCCAAGAGCCGCCCCAGATTCGGCCCGCCGCCTCGACCGGGTATGATTGAGGGTACCGGGCCGGTGTGGTAAAACCAGCGGCGGAGGTCTTGGGCGGGCACGTGACCCGAGCGCGATCGGTGCACGGCAGTGGAGACCAATCCCGAATTCTCCACGCACGCCGCAAAGCGTTTAACGGGCTGGGGGGAACGATTCCCAGTGTTTGCCAAACTCACCGAAAGACAGGCACTTGCCATCCGGATGGCGCTAGCCGCCGTATGGATGGTGCTGATCGTTTCTCTGTTCTGGGACCCGATCACGCCGCTGCTGACGCGCGCGGAAAATTCCTACAGCCCCTTCCGGCTCAACCGGGCCGGAAGCACCGAGGTGTCCGAGCCGTACCGCTGTCCGCTCTACGTTGCCGACCCCTCCAGCGGCACCGAATTCGTCGACTGGGGGGCGCATCCGGCCGGCGAGTGCGATGCGCGCTGCCTGCGGGTGCAGGGCCAGTGCGTGATCGAGCGGCCCTACCGGATGGCGCCGCGCATCTTCTGGGCAATGGTGATCCCGATCATTCCGCTCTTCCTGCTGATCTTCGGCCACGAGGCCTGGCGGCGCATCTGCCCGTTCTCCTTCTTCTCCCAGATCCCGCGCCTGCTGGGCATTCAATGGAGGGTGTCCTCGATCAATCCGGAGACCGGCTACGTGGAGAAAAAGTCCCTGCTCGTCGCACCGGGCTCGTTGCTGGAGCGGTATCACTGGTTCATCCAGTTCGGCCTGCTCTTCCTGAGCCTCTCCGCGCGCATCCTGTTCACCAACTCCGATCCGATCGGCCTGGCCACCTTCTTTCTGGTCTTCATCGGCTCGGCCATGACGGTCGGCTACTTCTTCGGTGGCAAGACCTGGTGCAACTACTTCTGCCCGCTGGCGCCGGTGCAGAAGGTGTACACCGAACCCCGCGGCCTCCTGGAAAGCCAGGCGCACCAGCCCAAACAGATCATCACCCAGTCCATGTGCCGCCAGCCCGTGAGCCAAGGGCCGGACGAGAGCACCTGCGTCGGCTGCATCTCCCCCTGCCCGGACGTGGATCTGGAGCGATCCTATTGGGAGCGGCTCGATAAGCCCGGGCGGCGGTTCGTGTACTACGGCTACCTGGGGCTGGTGATCGGCTTCTACACCTATTACGTCCTGTACGCGGGCAACTGGGACTACTACTTCTCCGGCGCCTGGACCCACGAGGAGGATCAACTGCTGCGGATCTGGGATCCCGGGTTTTACATCGCCGGGTTCGGCCTGCCCATACCCAAGCTGCTCGCCGCGCCCCTCACCATCGGCGTGTTCATCCTGGCCACCTACCTGATCGGGCGCGCGCTCGAATCCGCCTACAATGCCTACAGCCGGCGCAAGGGGCGCACGCTGACCCAGGAGCAGCTGCTGCACCGCACGTTCAGCGTCGCGACGTTCCTCACCATCAACACCTTCTACATGTTCGGGGGACGACCCAATCTCAATCTGCTCCCGAGCTGGCTGTTGACCCTGTTCGACATCGCCGTGATCGTGCTCAGCAGCTTCTGGCTCTGGCGTACCCTGGGCCGCACGGCGTTGGAGTACCGGCGGGAGGGGCTGGCGGAAGGGCTGCGCCGCGGCTTAAGCCGGTTGAATTTCGATTTCGCCAAATTGCTGGAAGGCCGCTCGCTGGAGGACCTCTCCGCCAGCGAAACCTATGTCCTGGCCAAGACCCTGCCCGGAATCACGCGGGAGCAGCGCTACCGGGTCTACAAGGACGCGTTGCGCGATGCCCTCCGCTCCGGCTACGCGGACGCGAGCAGCATGGCGACGATTCAGGACCTCCGGCAGAACCTGGAGCTGAGCGAGCAGGAACACGCCCAAGCCATGATGGAGCTGGGGATCGAGGACAGCGGCTTGCTGGACCCGGAGCGGTTGCGCTCCCAGGAGAGCCAGATCCGGCTGGACAACTTCCGTCACGCCATCGAGTCCCTGCTGAAGCAATGGGTGCAGGAAGGCACGCCCATCAAGCTGGCCCTCCAGCAACCCGAGGCCAACGCCCAAATCCAGAACTTGCAGGCCATGTACAACATCTCCGAGCAGGAGCAGGCGGAGGTGTTGCCCGAACTGTTGGACGAGCGCGGGTCGATCGTTCAGGATGCGGGCCGGTGGGTCGACCAGCTGCGGGAAATGGCTCTGTGGCGCGGCGCGATCAACTCCGTGGTGCTCGAGCACCAAACCTCCATCGGCCTGCTGAATCACCTCATTTCCCAGCGGCAGAAGATCGTCATCCAGCGGTTGCTCAACGTGCTGCAGTTACTGGAAAACACCCCCGAGGGGATCGTGCTGGCGTTCGCGCTCGCGAAGTTGGCCCCGGAGGAGGTCGACGCGTTGCTGAGCAGCGCCGATTCCTTCGAGGGATTCGAGTCGGGGTGGAGCGATCTGCTGCATGCGGAGACCTTACAGATTCTCGAAAGCAAGCCGGACGCGAGGCCGCAGGTGGGGACGACGCTGATACCCAACGAGGATTTCCGGGCACTGCTCCGGAACCCGCCCCCCGCCGAGGATGTGCTCACCACGCTGATCCGGGGGCCCGAGGCGAGGTTCCAGGCGCCGGCGCTGTACTTGCTCTCCCGGTTCGACCGCGCCCGCTCCGTCGAGGAAAGCGCCTGGCTGATGGAATCCGGCGAGCCGGATTCGATCGCGAGGAATCTCGCCGAATGGCTGATCCGCAATCCCCAGGCGAAGACAGCGGAGGAAAGCGCCGGACCGGGCTACCGGGTGCGGCAGGCGACCACGTTCCGCAAGCTGCTGTTGCTCTACGAGAGCGACTTCTTCAACCACCTTCCGATGGAAGATCTGGCCCGGCTGGCGCTCGATGCCGAAGTGCGCATGTATCCCCAGGGCAGCATCATCTGCCGGCAGGACGATCCCTCGGACGAGGTGTTGCTGCTCAGCTACGGCGCCGTCGACGTGAATATCCACTCGGAGGGCAAGGACCTGAAAGTCGTCATGAACAAGCCGGGTGAAACCATCGGCGAAATCGGCGTGATCATGCACACCCCCCGCTCCGCCACGGTCGTCGCCGGCGAAAGCTCCGCCATGGTCTTGGCCATGAAGGGTGAACAGTTCGAGGCGTTCGTGGAACAGGATTCGTTCACCGCCATGAGCTTCATGCGCCAGGCCTTCGAACGGTTGCAGCGCATGTCGGACCGCATCTCGGGATAGAGCGCATTCGGTGAAAGACGAAGCCCCGCCGGCCGGCGCTAACGGCCAGGAGGAGCTGGACGCGCTGCTGGCCGGCCTGCCCTTCCGCATCTTCGTGTGGATCGCCGAGGCGATCTCCGCCATCGAGACGGGCGAGGTGGAGATTTTCCTCAACATGCTCGGCCGGCCCCGCTGGTGCAGGAGCGCCGGGGCGCGGGAGCTGATGACCCAGGCCGCCGGCGCCTACACGGCCCACTGGAAGGCCTACCAGAGCGGAGAGCTGATCCGGGAGCTCTACCCGGTGCAGGAAGCGGTGCAGGCCCTGCAGCGGGGCCTGGCGACCGATGAGGCGAAGCTCCTCGTCCGCGACCTGGACTACCTGGCCCAGGCCATCGCCCGCAGTTCCAGCCGGTTCCTCGGCATCGGCTACATCCGCCGGGAACAGCAGCGGGCGCTCAACCAACTCTCCGTGGCGCTGGACGGGCAGCTCGTGCTCGGGGGGCCGGGTGGCGCGGAATCCGCCGAGGCGGTGCCGCTGGAAGGGCCGGAGGCGCCTCCCCACGCCAGCTACATGCCGCTGGCCGTGGTCAAGCCGGAGCATCTGAGCCGTTGGGAGAAGGGCAAGCTGCTCGTGCGGTGCGTGGAGATCGTCGACGTGACCCACGACGCGAGGACCTTCCGGTTCGTCAGCGACCCCCCGACGCTCTTCCAGTACAAGCCCGGCCAGTTTCTCACCCTGGAGTTGGAAATCGACGGGAAGCCCACCCACCGCTCCTACACGATTTCCTCCACCCCCTCGCGCCCCCATGCGCTGGAGATTACGGTCAAGCGGGTGGCGGGTGGCCGGGTCTCCAACTGGCTCCACGACAACCTGCGCGTGGGAGCCACGCTCTCGGTGAAAGGGCCCAGCGGCCGCTTCAACTGCTTCGATCATCCCGCGCGCAAGATGCTCCTCATCTCCGGCGGCGCCGGCATCACGCCGGTGATGTCCATGGCCCGCTGGGTGCTGGATACCGCCGCCGATTGCGACCTGGTGTTTCTCCACGCCGCGCGGACGCCGGAGGACATCATCTTCCGCACCGAGCTGGGGATGATGGAGCAGCGGCACCGCAACTTCCGGCTATTCCTCACCGTCTCCCGGCCCCCGGCAGGCGGAGGCTGGGAGGGATTCAGCGGTCGCATCTCGCCGGAGCTGTTCCGGCGGGTTGCCGCGGACTATCGGGAGCGCTCGGCCTTCGTCTGCGGGCCGACGGGATTCATGGATGCCACCCGGCACATCATGGAGGGGCTGGAATTTCCCATGGAGCACTACTACGAGGAGAGCTTCGGCGAGGCCGCCGCGGGAGCCGGCAAGGCGGCCCCCCGGGTGGGCGCGCCGGGGACGGTGCTGGGCCTCCTTCCGCGGCCCGATCCCGGGAGCCGGATGAAGCGGCTGGTGGGAGACCTGGTGCTGGACGAGGCGGCCGCCGCACCCCGTCCCGCGCCCGCCGCTCCGGAGCAGATCGTGGTGTTCGCCCAGTCCGGCCTGGAAGGCGCCAGCGACGGCGAGACCACCATTCTCGATCTGGCTGAGGAGCTGGGGGTTCCCATCCCCAGCGCCTGCCGTTCGGGGGTCTGCGGCACCTGCAAGGTCAAGAAGATGGAAGGGGACGTGGAAGAGGACGAGCAGGCCGACGGGCTGGAGCCGGACGAAATCGAGGCGGGTTACATTCTCACCTGTGTGTCCCGCCCCAAGGGCCGCGTGGTGCTGGATACGTAGCCCCGCCGCCTGGAATTCGATTTTCCGGATCCGTTCAGCCGGTACCGAGCTCGGCGCGCACGATGGCGGCACCGGCGCCCAGGGCGCGCAGTTTGCCCATGGAAACCTCGCGGGATAGCGGCACCATGCCACAATTGGTGCAGGGGATGATCCGCTCGACCGGCACCACCTCCATGGCCCGGCGGATGGTCTGCGCCACGGCTTCCGGGGTCTCGATTTCGGGGGTCGCCACGTCGATCACGCCCACCATGATCTCCTTGCCTTCCAGCAGGCCCAACACCTCGATCGGCACGCGCGATCCCGCGCACTCCAGGGAAATCTGATCGACGCGGCTCTTGGCCAGTACCGGGAACGTCCGCTCGTACTGCCGCCACTTGTCCCCCAGGGTGCTCTTCCAGTCGATGTTGGCCTTGATCCCGTACCCGTAGCAGATGTGGACGGCCGTCTTGCACTTGAGCCCCTCGAACGCCCGGTGCAGGGCTTCGATCCCCCACTCCTCCACTTCCTCCAGGTAGACGTTGAAGGCGGGCTCGTCCAGTTGGATCACGTCCACCCCCGCCGCCTCCAGCTCCCGCGCCTCCTCGTTGAGGATGCGGCCGAACTCCATCGCCAGACGGGGGCGGTCGCCGTAGTGCTCATCCGCGATGGTATCCACGATGGTCATGGGCCCGGGTAGGGTGAATTTGAGCTGCCGGCCGGTGTGGGCCCGCATGAACCGGGCTTCCGCCGAGTGAATGGGCCCCGGCCGGGCCACGGGTCCCACCACCCGCGGGCAATCCGCCTCGTAGCGCTCCGCCCGAATGCCGATCCGCTTCTTGTTGACGAAATCCAGCCCCTCGATGCGCTCCAGAAAGCCGTGGACGAAGTGCTGCCGGAACTGCTCGCCGTCGGTCACGATATCGATCCCGGCGGTCTCCTGCTCCTTCAGCACCACCAGCGCCGCGTCCCGCTTGGCGCGCTCCAGCTCCTCCCCAGAAAACCGCCAGGGCGCCCAGAGCTGCGCCGGCTCCACGAGCCAGGCGGGTTTGGGGAGGCTTCCTGCGATGGTGGTGGGTAGCATGGCGTGTTCCTCCGCGCTTGCTGAACTTCTACGCTTCCAGGAGCGGTGACGGGGACGGCCGCCGAACGTCACAGCGGCGAGCTTGCCCCTGGGCGGCCCGGTGCATGGCCGGGCTGGGCGCAGGCCGTCGAACCGCGACAACGAATCCGTCGGGACCGGAATCTACTAGGCCGGGCGGGAGCGGGTCAAGATTCTGGAGAATTCGCAGAAAAACTGCTATTCTATTCCACTTGAACGGGTGGACGATTATGGGGTGGGACGCCTCCGCGAGCGATGACGCGCCGCCGAGGTCGAAACTTCGATCGGGAGTTCGAACATGAAGTCGAGATGGCGTAAGCCTTTGGGGACGTGTGTTTCCCTCATAACCGTTGCGGTGCTGGCGATGGCCTTGGCCTCCTGCGAGGAGGACACTTCGGTCAACAAGCCGAATTCCGACGAGCAGGCCGGCATCGACGCCGCGGGCGCCGTCGGATCGGCCCTGGAAAACGCGTTAGCCGCCGAGGATCAGAATCCCGACACCCTTCAAGCGGCACCCGGCGTCTCGCCAAGCCAATTGGCCCGCCTCAGCCGGGGCCTCCCGGGCCTCGGGCTGCGGGGCGCCATCCTCGGCGCTCTCAATGAGGTCCAGCAAACCGGCAGCGCCAGCGTCACCTGGGACGCGAGTTATGGCTGTACCGGAGGGGGCACGGTCGAAGTTTCTGGATCCGCGACCTGGTCGGCGACGTGGGATTCGGTCGAGCCGGTGTTTTACGACGAGACGTTTATGCTGGACAACGTCCTGTTGACCCTCACCGACTGCTCCGAAGACGGGTATACCCTCAACGGCACGGCCACCTTTACGGCGACCAACTCGTTCAATTTCACCCAGACCGCGGTGGGCTCCTCGCTGTTCGATATCGGCCTCGAAATCGACGAGAGTGCCGCCGCGGACATCACGGCCCTGCAGCAAGCCACGGGTAGCACTTTCACGCTGATTATGTCCTGGGCGCAGTTTGGCACCCTGACGGGGCAAATCAACGTGGTGACCGAGGAAGCGACGATCACCAGCGTCGACTTTACCGCCACGATCACGGTCAACGGCACCACCTGCACGGCGCGTTGGACGAATCCGAACAAGGAACCCACGTACTCCTGCCAGTAGGGAGCCCCTTCCCTTGAATTTCCTGGGCGGCCGCCGATCGTTGCAGCGGCGGCCACCCGCCTCTTCCCAATTCCGCGGAATGCATTGGGGCGGCGGCCCCTTGCGAGGTTGTTGGACGGCCTGACGGGGAGCTTTATAAGCCCGATAGGCTTTTGAACTCCCGATCCCCCCGGAGCCGGAAGAGCCGCTGAAGTGGGTCGGCCGCGAGCTTTGCGCGAAGGTTGATTTTGTTCCAGATGGACGCGGCGAATCCGGAGCCGTCCTCAGCCG
>JAPUJL010000250.1 GCA_027296185.1 SAR324 cluster bacterium
CCCGTGCCCCGATTGCCACAACGGGGGAGCTGGCGCGTCTCGTGGCGGGCGCGATTCCGGCACGATTTCACCGCAAGGGCCACCACCCGGCCACGAAGGTGTTTCAGGCGTTGCGCATCGCGGTCAACGAGGAGTTGAACGAGCTGGAGGCGTTGCTGGCCCGGGCGCCCGTCATCCTCGCACCGAGCGGGGTGATCGTGGTGATCTCCTTCCACTCCCTGGAGGACCGCATCGTGAAAGAGCGGTTCCGGGAATGGGAGCAGCCGTGCACCTGCCCCCCCTCGATGCCGAGATGCGTCTGCGGGCGGGTGCCCCTGGGGCGGCGGCTTACGCGGAAACCGATCGGCGCTTCAGACGCGGAAACCGCCGCAAACCCACGCAGCCGCTCGGCGAAGCTGCGGGCCTTCCAACTGCGATGAACGACCGCAAGCCTGTCCGGAACGGTGCCACCCCCGGCCCCAGACCCGGCGCCACGCTGCTGACGATCGTCGCCTGTGGGGTGCTGCTCACATTGGGCGCGCTGTTCTTCGTGTGGCAGCGGTTCCAGTTCGTGCGGGTGGGCTTCGAGGTCGGTGCCCTCCGTCAGCAGCAGGTCGAACTGCTGGAGCGCATCGAGCCCCTGGCCGTGGAGGCGGAGTACCTGTCGCGGCCGGAGCGGATCGACGCGTTGGCCCGCGGCCGGCTGGGGATGGCCCCGCCGGCGCCCTCCCAGGTGATCGTCGTGGACACGGATTCCGGCGGAGCGCAATGAAGGCGTTTTACCTGGAATTGCACAATCCCCTGCCGCCCCGCTTCCGCACCCACCGGGCGCGGGTCTGGCTGGCCATCGCGGCCATGGCGGCCGCCGGCGCCTTGCTGACCTGGCGCGCCGTGGATTTGCAGGTGCTGCAGCACGAGGCGCTCTCCGGCCTGGCCCAGTCCCAGTTCCAGCGGACGATCGCGGTCAAGGGCAAGCGGGGCGAGATTTTGGATCGCGACGGGCGCCGCCTGGCCGTCTCGCTGAAGGCCGAATCCTTCTACGCCCATCCCGACCGGGTGGCGAATCCTTCCCGCGCCGCCTTCCGGCTGAGCGAGGTGCTGGGGGTGCCCCGGGAACGGCTGGAGGAGCGGCTGCGCTCGAACCGCCCCTTCGTCTGGATCGCGCGGCAGGTGCTCCCCGGCGAGGCCAAGCGTGTGCATGCCCTCGGCCTGGAAGGGGTACACGCACTGAGGGAGTTCCGGCGGGTCTATCCGGGCCGCTTTTTCGCCGCCCCAGTGCTGGGCTTCACGGGCATCGACACCCAGGGGTTGGAGGGGCTGGAGTACGCCTACGACTCCTATCTCAAGGGCGCCGAGGGGCTGCACGTGGTCGACCGGGACGCCCTGGGCCGTACCCTGCTGATCTCCCGCGAACGCGTATTGAACGGAGGGGGCAGCATCCGCCTGACCCTCGATTCGGCGATCCAGATGTTCGCCGAGTCGGTGCTGACGAACGCCATCGCCCGCTGGGAAGCCTTGCGCGGCATCGCGATCGTAATGGACAGCCGCAGCGGCGAAATCCTGGCGATGGCCCAGGTGCCGGCGTTCAACCCCAACGACTACCGGCGCTACGACAAGGAGACGTTCTTCAACCGGGCCGTGACCAGCGGCTACGAGCCGGGCTCCACCTTCAAGGTAATTACCGTCGCCGCGGCGCTGGAGGAGGGGGTGGTGCAGGCCGATTCCCTCTTCTTCTGCGAGGAGGGCGAGTACGCGTACTACGACGGGGTGATTCACGATACCTCGCCTCACGGCTGGCTCACCCTGGGGCGGGTGGTGCAGGTCTCGTCGAACATTTGCGCGGCCAAGGTGGGGGCGGCGCTGCCGGCCACGGTGTTCCACGAGTTCATCACCGGGCTGGGCTTCGGCAAGCGGCCCGGACTCTTCACCGGTCCGGATGGCCGGCAACTGGCCGGAGAGGCCACGGGATACGTGCTCGCGGCGGAGAAGTGGACGCCGGTGGATCACGCGGCGATCTCATTCGGTCACGGCATTCTGGTGTCGCCCCTGCAACTGATCACCGCGATCAACGCCGTCGCCACGGGCGGCTGGCTGGTGCAGCCCTCCCTGGTGAAGGAAGTCCGCGACCCGGAGGGACGCCTGCTCGAGCAACCCCGCCCCGGTCCCCGGCGGGTGCTCTCGGAGGCCACGGCGGCCACCCTGCGGGGCTTCATGGTGGACGTGGTGAACGGGGAGGAGGGTACCGGGCGCCGTGCGGCGCTGCCGGGTTATCCGGTGGCGGGCAAGACCGGCACGACGGAAAAGTACGATCTGGAGGCCCGCGGTTATTCCAAGACCAAGCACATCGCCAGCTTTGTCGGATTCGTTCCGGCGGACGATCCGCGGCTGACGATCCTGGTGGTGATCGAGGAACCGGCCAAAGGCCGTTACGGGGGACGGGTCGCGGCGCCGGTCTTCCGCGAGATCGCCGCCCGTGCCCTGCCGCTGCTGGGGGTGTGGCCGAAGGATGAGGTGCGCCACGCCGGGCTGGCGGACACAGGGTCCGCGGAGTAGGCGAGAGGCGGAAGTGGAGTCCGGCCGTTGCCGCGCCCTTGCCCTCGACTCAACTCAGGATCGGCGAAACGGTTCGAGTCATCTCGGCCTCCGCAAGCGCCGGGTCGGTTCCGCGGCTATTCGGTTCGGACTCGATCGAACGTGCCCTATCGGTCCGCCAAAGGCCGTGAAGCGCGGCCCGGACTCGCCGCCGCCGGCTTGGAGGTTGGGCTCAGATCAGGCCGGTGGACTCGTCGAGGCCGCATATGAGGTTGAGGTTCTGCACGGCTTGGCCCGCGGCACCCTTGACCAGATTGTCGATGGCGGTGCAGACCACCCAGTTGGCGCGGCTCTCGTCGGCATGCAGGCTGAGGACACAGTCGTTGGTGCCCCGCACCGTGGCCAGCTCGGCCATCGCGCCGTCGGGCAGCAGCTT
>JAPUJL010000251.1 GCA_027296185.1 SAR324 cluster bacterium
TCGGCCAAGCTGGCCCCGTTCATGGCCAGGTAAGACGCGGTGCAGTGGCGAAGGTCATGCCACTGAAAATTGGATATTCGGTGATCTATGGGTGATTTAATACAAAAAGGCTCCTACGTCATTTGACGTAAGAGCCTGAATTAATTAGCTCCCCGAGCAAGACTCGAACTTGCGACAAGGTGGTTAACAGCCACCTGCTCTACCGACTGAGCTATCGGGGAGTGGGCAGCCCACAGTGGGCGGCAACTACCGTTTTTGTAGGCGCGGGCGGAAAAATTGTCAAGGCGCGGGCGCCTTGCGGCGGGTGGCCCTTTACTGATTGAGGAAGGCGTGGATATGACCAATGTCGTCTTTGTACTGCGGGAAGGGAGGCATCATCTTCGTGTCGCGCTTGGGCGTGTACCCATCGGGGTATTTGTTGAGCAGAACGCGCAATCGCAGTAATTCCTCCGAAGAGCCGGATATCGCTGGGCCGAGGGGGCCGTCCACCTTGGGATCGGGGCCGTGGCAGACCACGCAGATGGTGTCGTAGATCAGTTTGCCCTTGGCCGCGTCCTGGGCAAATGCCGAGCCGGCGCAGAAAACGAGCCCGAGCAGGGCCGCGAAAACGAGAAGATGCTTCATGGATCGAAACTCCGCTGGAAATGGGTACGGGGTTGGATTCGCGCCGTGCGGCGAGGCGCCCCTGTGGCGCGCGGAAGGCTGCGTACGATTGCGCCCGCCCACAACCGTAAAATCATTTCATAGGGTGCGGGCTTCCGCAACCGGATTCGTGCAAAAGTGGCCCTTCCGGGTAGGGCTTGACAGGGGCGCGAGGTCCCGTAGGCTCACGGCTGGCAGGCTCGCCGGCATAGGCGGCGCCGGCCGCGGCCGGGAGGCGATGCGGTGGGCTTCCGCCCCGTGGCGTGCGGATTGCCGGGCCAACCCAAAGACGAATCGCTGAGGATACGGCATGTACGAGTTCCAGATTTTGGCGACCTTCGTGGTGATTGCCGGAATCTACTTCGGGCTTTTCATCGCCTACGAGAAGTTCTTCCTGAAGGACAAGTAGCTCCTCCGGCGCTCGTATCCAGGGCCGCCCCTCCGGATCGCGGAGGGAGCCCACCGGTTCCGCGGCGTAGTTCCCATGCAGAACCTCCGGTTGTTCGCCGCCGCCGTGCTGATCGCCGGCGCCGCGGCGTGTGCCACCACGCCCCCGGTGCGGGACGCCCGGGAATGGGAGGCGTATCGGGGGCTCCTGGTGCCGCGCCCCCTGGTGCCGTTCCAGGCGGCGGGCTCGGCCTTGATCGATTACCGGGGCGAGCGGGAGTCGGGCAACATCCATCTGGAGGGGAACGCCGAGCAGGACTTTCTGCTGCGCCTCTCGGCCAAGATCATCGGCACCACGGCGCTGGAGTTGCACTTCAACGAGCGGGCGATGCTGGTGCTGGACTATTCCGCCGAAACCTACTTCGCTGGCGAGAACAGCGCCCACAACCGGCTGCGGCTGTTTTCCATCGACATGACCCCCGCCGAATTCCTCACGACCCTCACCGGCCGGGTACCGAGGGAAGCCTTCGAACGGGGCGGAGGCACCCTGAACGGCGGCAGCAGCGCCGAATACCGCGCGGACGGCGCCACCTACCGCTTCACCCTCGGGGCGGACGGCCTCCCCACCGGCTGGACGAAGGAGGCCGGCGGCACCACCGTGTTCCGAGTCGAGTACCGCGCCTACATGAGGGCGGAGACCGCGGGCGCCGAGTTGCGGGTGCCCCGCAAGATCCGGGTGTACGTGGACGAGGCGCGGCCGAGGCTGGTGCTGGGCATCCGCGAGTTCCGGCCCTGGCGGGACAGCGAGCGGCGGATCGAATTCGCCGTCGACCCGGGCTCCGGGCTGCGCTTCCAGCCCCTGGACGGCGATGGGGGAATTCCGCCAGCCGCCCGATGACCCCAGCCGCCCGATGACTTTCGTTAGGTGGCCTTTGTTTGCCGGCTTTCGTTAGCCGGGCCGCGCCAAACCTGTTAAATGTCAGCGTATATCCCGGCCGGCGGGAGCCCGGCGCCCGGGCCGGCCGGACATCCGAACCCAATTCAAAGGCCGCAGATGGCGGAATACACGAACCAGCTCATTCACGAGAAAAGCCCCTACCTGCTCCAGCACGCCCACAATCCGGTGGATTGGCATCCGTGGGGTGAGGAGGCCTTCGACAAAGCGCGGCGGGAAGACAAGCTGGTGCTCGTGAGCATCGGTTACGCCACCTGCCATTGGTGCCACGTGATGGAGCGGGAGTCCTTCGAGGACGAGGCGCTGGCGGCCTACCTGAACGACCGCTTCGTCGCGGTGAAGGTGGACCGGGAGGAGCGCCCGGACGTGGACAAGATCTACATGGACTCCCTCCACGCCATGGGCATCCAGGGGGGATGGCCCCTCAACATGTTCACGACCCCCGAGGGGCAACCGGTCGCGGGCGGCACCTACTTTCCGCCGGACAACCGCCACGGCCGCATGGCCTTCATGCAGGTGCTGGATAAGCTCCACAAACTCTGGCGCAACGACCGGTTCGAGTTGATGAAGAATGCCAAGGCGCTCACCGAGTACCTGCAGAGCCGCGCCCAGGTCACCGCCGAGGGCGGGCGGCCCTGGACGGTCGAGCCCATCGACGCCGCCGTGCGCCAATTCGCGGCCAGCTTCGATTCCACCCACGGCGGATTTCAGCACAACGGACCCAACAAGTTCCCGCCCAGCATGGGGCTCATGCTCCTGCTGCGCCACCATGCCCGCACGGGCGACGGCCACTCCCTCGAGATGGCCGGGCTGACCCTGCGCAAGATGCGCGGCGGGGGGATTTACGATCAGGTGGGCGGAGGGCTGAGCCGCTACTCCACCGACCACGAGTGGCTGGTACCCCACTTCGAGAAGATGCTCTACGACAACGCCCTGTTCGTCCAGGCGGCGGTGGAGACGCACCAGGCGACGGGCGAGGACTTCTACCGCGAGGTGGCGGAAGACGTGCTGACCTACGTCCTGCGGGACATGCACTCTCCGGAGGGCGGTTTCTTCTCCGCCGAGGACGCGGACAGCGATGGGGTCGAGGGCAAGTTCTACGTGTGGAAGCCCGGCGAGGTGACCCAGGTCGTCGGCAAGAAAGACGCCCCCGCGGTGCTGGCCTACTGGGACATCACCGATGGCGGCAACTACGAGGGGGGCGTCTCGATTCCCAACACCCCGCGTGAAGCCGCCCAGGTGGCGGAAGAGCTCGGCATGACCGAGGCCGCGCTCCTGAAGGCCGTCGCCCGGGGGCGGAAGAAGATGCTCGACGCCAAGTTCGAGCGCATCCGGCCGCTGCTGGACGACAAAGTGCTCACCTCCTGGAACGGCCTCATGATCTCCGCCCTGGCCAAGGCGGCGCGCGCCTTCGGCAAGGCGGACTACCTGAAGCCGGCGA
>JAPUJL010000252.1 GCA_027296185.1 SAR324 cluster bacterium
CGCCCGCCCCCGCCGCGCCAGGGCCACATCGACCTGTTCCAACTGCGGGTTGGAAGGGGGGCGCAGACCGGCCAGGTAGCGCCGCACCCGTTCCAGCGCCGGGCGGTCGAGAGTCTCCGGCGTGGCGCCGATGGCCAGGGCATCGAAGCGGATGCGTTCGTCCAGACGGCTGCTGTTGCCACCCCAATGGCCGTTCAGTTCCGTGCGCGGGCCCTGCATCCAGATCGAGGGAATATCCGCCGTACCCAGCAATTCATCATTCGTCAACGCAACCATGGGCTGGTCCAGCACCAGGGCATCGACCAGATGGATCAGGTCGGCGCGCCCCCCGCCCCAGGCGGGCTGCCGCTCCAGCAGCGGCAGCAGCCGGTGCCGCCAGCGGAGGATGCGGTCCCGGGCCTGGGGAATGACGAGGTAACGGTAGACCAGCCGGTCGGCCCAATCGAATTCGGCGCCGACCCGCTCCATCATGTCCAGCATCACGGGTGGGGAGAACCGCTCGTCCACCGCCGCGGCGAACAGGAAGCGGTAGAAGCGCCCCAGATCCAGCTGGTTGGCCGGCGCTCCGGGCACCACCACCGCGGGAAGCTCCCGGCGCTCGCGGAACGTCCCGGCGTGGCACACGGCGCAGTTGAAGCCCACCCTGTCGATGCCGCCGATCCGCCGCCGGGAGACGCCCACCGGCAGGTCGTACGGATGGCCCGCCTCGTCGTCCTCGTAGGTGAAGCCGAAGAAGATGTAGCCGACGGCGTCCATCTCCTGATGGAACAACCCGGCCATTGCCCGCCACACCCAATAGGGGATTCCCCCTTCCGCCTCGGTGCCGATGGAGCCATACTTGAAGTGCCGGGCGTCATCCTCGTAGATCACGGGGTTGTCGCCGCTGAACCGCAGCACCACCACGATCAGGTACACGGCCACGGCCAGCAGCGGCACCGCCGCCAAGGCCAGCAGGGCCGGCAGCTTGCGCCGCTTACCGGACGGGGACCGGGGCGGAAGGGGCGCCTGCTCCGCGCTCATGACTCTCCTCGAATTTCGTTACGACGAGCGGATGGGCACTAATGGATCACCCCCTCGTGCGCTGGCTGGCACGATCGGAACAGATCGGGGGCCCCTTGCACCGGATGACGCGTACCGGATGACTTACCCGCCATTCGTGCGGATGGGCGACGACTGCACTCCGCCCGGAACGGAAGCTAAACCCGGTGCCATGCCGGGATACGAGGCGCACCGTCCCCCGTCCGGCCGGAGGCCGCGGTTTCCCTAGGGCAGCACCCATTCCGCGGCGTGCACCGCCTGCTCCGCGATGGCGTCCCGATTGTTGTACAGCATCAGGGCCGCCATCGCGAAGAGGAAGTAGGCGAAGGCCCGCTTCAACTGCTCGGGCTTGACGTATTGGATGAGGTACGTGCCGGCGACAATGCCCACTATCGCCACGGCGGTGAATGCGGAATAGAACCCCCAGGGAATCTGCACCTGGTCGATGTAGCCCAGCACCCCCGTCACCGACTTCATCGCCATGACGATCAGCGACGTGCCCACCGCCTCCCGCATGGACATGCGCATCAGGATGACCAGCACCGGCAGAATCATGAATCCGCCGCCGATGCCCACCAAGCCGGTCACGACCCCCATGCCGAACCCCAGCACGCCGATCAGTGCCAGGCCGGTCCACCTGCGGGAGCCCTCCGCGCGTGCCGGTGGCGGCTTGTCCGGGGAGCCCTTGCGCAGCATCGAGACGGCCGCCGCGAGCATGAGCAGCGCGAACAGGAACAGCTGGGTGTCGCCGCTGAAGTACACAGCCAGCCGCGCCCCGGCGTAGGCGCCGATCATCGCCACGAAGCCGAAGGGCAGCGCCACGCCCAGGCGCGCATGGCCGCTGCGCCAATGGCCCACCGCGCCGATCAGGCTGGTCACGCCCACCACGGCCAGGCTGAGGGCGATCGCCTCCTTGGCCTCGAACCCCACCACGTAGCGCAGGATAGGCACCGTGACGATGGATCCGCCCGCCCCCAGCATGCCGAGGATGACGCCCATGAAACCGGCCAGGACGATGGAGATGGCGATGGCCAAGCGGACTCCTTGCAAGTGACGGATCGAAACGTGACGGCATCCCTCCGGGAAGCGAGTGACTCCCGATCGTACCGAATCCGCCCCGCAAGCGCTGTGACGAAGTCGCACAGGGTCCGCCGCTCCAGCCCCGGTCAATCCTTCTTGTAGAAGGCGTCCGCCGCCGGGCGCAGGGGACGGGTGAACCAGAGCGGACGCCGCAGGCCATCCTCCCGCGGCTGGGGGCGAGCCGTGGCGAGCCATTCCCGGAAGAGCTCGTGGGAGCGGCCGGTGTCCACGACCACGTCGCCGTAGCGGTCGTCGGGGCCGGGCCGTTCCAGCCGCACCCGCTGGTGCCAGCAGTGCATGCCGCTGATGGGGTCCGGGTGCACGGCGTGAGTGATGTTCTGGTGCACCCCACCGTCGCGCCAGAAGATGCGGGCCGAATCCGGATCGCTGCTGGCAAAGGGGCGCACCCCTTCCACCACGCGCATGCGCCAGCGCCCCGGCGCCTCCTCCTCGATTCGCACGGTGTTGGTGGCCCAGCTGTTGCCCTCCGGTCCCCGCTCCAGGCGCCAGCGCCCGATATGGTGAGAGCACGCGACCACGCCGGGGCGGATCGCCTCGGTGACCCAGACCCGGTCCACGAAATGGCCGATGTCGGTGCAGACCTTCAACAAGTCTCCGGTAACGACCCCCAGCGCCGCGGCATCGGCGGTGTGCAGCCAGATGGGGTTGCGGTGGGAGATTTCCACCAGCCATTTGGCGTTGCTCGAGCGGCTGTGGATCAGGTTGGGCAGCCGGAAGGTGGGCACCAGCACGCACTCGTGCCGCGTGGCATCCAGCGCGTCCGGGTGGATGTGGCTCTTGATGTAGGCCGGCAGCGCGTACTCCGGCCAGCCCCACTCGGCCATGGTGGCGGAATACAGTTCCAGCCGCCGGGAGGGGGTCGGAAACCCCACCCGGGCTGCGCCGCCGACCGAGACGCCGACCGCCTCGCCGTCCCGGGTGACCAGCCCCGTTTCCGGGTCGGTGCGGCTGCCCGCCATTGCCTCCTCGCTCGGGGACGCCTCGTGCTTGCGGTAGGTGGCGGGTTCCACCTCGAAGGCGCCGTAGCGCTTCATATAGTCCAGCGGCGTCAGGTTCTCCTTGGCCGCCGCCTCGGGTAGCCGCGGGGTGTGCTCGAAGATGTAGCGGTAGTACTCGTCGACGGAAATCTTCTCCCCCTCCCGGTAGGGCGAGAGGTAGTGCTTCCGGATACCCAGATCGCCGTCCGGATCCATGCGCCAGGAGAGCTCGATCCAGAACTCGTCCTCCTCCCACACCTCGCCGGGGTTCACCTCGTGGGTGAACGTCACCGCGCGCCCGTTCTCCTCGGCGAAGCGGCGCAACACCGGCTGGCGGAAGGCGATCCACGTGCCCGCGTGAGTCTCGTAGCTGTTCAGGTCGTGCCGTTCCGAGGCGTGGCCCATGGGCAGCACGTAATCGGCGAAGGTCGCCGTCTCGTTCCAGGTGGGGGTGAGGGCCACGTGGGTGCCGACGCTGGCCTCGTCCCGCAGCATCTCAATCCAGGAGAACCCGTCCGGAAAGGTCCACACCGGGTTGAACACCCGGGTGAAGTAGACCTCCATGCGCCCCCGCCCCTCGCGCACGAGATGGGGCAGAATGGGGCTCATCTCGTAGTGGCTCAGCGGATACTCGGGCGGAAAGTGGAGCTCGTTCCACGACTTCTGCGGCGGTGGATCGTCGAACAGGGTCGGCTTGAACTTGTTCCAGCCGTTGGGCAGCGTCCCCCCCGGAGTCCCCACGGCCCCCACCAGCACGCTGACGAAGTGGAGGCAGCGCGAAACCTGCCATCCGCCGAGATTTCCCGTGGCCGGTCCGCGCCAGCTGTGGGCGGCGAAGCGCGTCCCCGCCTCCCCGATCCCCCGGGCGACCCGCACGATCGCCTCCGCGTCCACGCCCGCCTCCCGCGCGGCGAACTCGGGGGTGAACTCGGCATAGTCCTCCAGCAGCGCCGGCACCACCTGCTCGAATTCCACCGGGCGGCCGGGGTGCTTGGCCCGCAGGTAATCCGGCCAGTTCACCCAGTCCCGGAGAAAGTCCTCGTTGGTCATCCCCTCGGCGAGGATCGTCCGCGCCATGGCAAGCAGCACCGCCGCCTCGGAGCCGGGATAGGTGGGCAACCACTCGTCGGCCATGCTGGCCGTGTTGGAGAGCCGGGGGTCCATCACCGCCAGCCCGGCGCCCTCCATCCGGGCTTCGATAATCCGCTGGGCGTGGGGGTTGAAGTAGTGGCCCGACTCCAGGTGGGCGCTGAGCAGCAGGATGAAGCGGGCATTGGCGAAGTCCGGCGAGGGGCGGTCGAACCCCTGCCAGAGGGCATAGCCCAGCCGCGCGCCGGAGGAGCAGATGTTGGTGTGGCTGTTGTGGCCGTCCACGCCCCAACTGCGGAGCACCCGGTCCATGAACCCCTCGTGGCCCGGCCGGCCCACATGGTAGACCACCTCGTTGGTGCGCCCCTCCTGGAGCGTCTTGCGGATTTTGGCGGCGATCTCGTCCAGGGCCACGTCCCAGGAGATGCGCTCCCATTCCCCGCCGCCGCGCTTTCCCTTGCGCCGCAGGGGATAGAGGATGCGCTCCGGGTCGTCGATCTGGTTGATGGTGGCGGGTCCCTTGGCACAGACCCGGCCCCGGGATGCGGGGTGGTGGGGATTGCCCTCGAAGCGCCGCACCCGCCCCGTCTCCTTGTCGATAAAGGCCACCAGCCCGCAGGCCGCCTCGCAATTGAAGCAGGTCGTCGGCACCAAATGGTAATGCCGCTTCACGGCGCGCGGCCAGGCCTGGGCGTCGTACTCCTCCCAGTCCTTCCACTGCTCAAGCGGCGGAAAGCTCCGCAATTCCCCTTCCGCGGCGCCGGTCGCAGGGGCTTCGCCTCCCTCACGAATAGTGGGAATGAGCCGCAGCGCCTCGGCGGCCTTCTCGATCCAGGATTTGGGCTGGTTCTCGGGCATATTCCTCACGCGCGTTGCTCAGCACGTCTCAATTGTTGCTCATTGAAGCGCAAGCACCATCGGTCCCTGCGGGGGGATTTGGGGTAAATTTCCCCGGCCGAAAATATCGTGGCGCCCATTCTAACTTTGCGGCACCAATTGCGGCGCCTTGACCCGCACGTGCTCCATCGGCAGCGAGAAAATCAGCACCAGGACGCAAGCGAGCAGCTTCCAGTGGGGCGCCGCGCCGGAAGCGAACAGCACCAGGGGCACCGCGATCCCCAACGCCGCCGCCGGCCAAAAGACGCGCCGCAACGGACCGCGAATAATGATCCAAGCCGCTGTTGCGGCGTCCTGGCTGGCGTGGGACAGCATGAATTCGGTCAGCAGCAGCCCCAGGCTCACCAGCAGCAGCGCAGCGAGCAGCCGGTCGAACCCGGCGCTCTCCTGGGCACCCGCCAGCAGCGCGATGCCGAGCACGACCACCAAGCCGTTGATCACGCTCTGCAGCGCCATGTGTATCGGGAGCAGCGGCGTCTGCCAGAAGTCCCGCCCCTTGGCCTGGGCGAACAGGAATCCCGTGTAGCTGGCGACGATCAGGCCCACGATGGCGAGCAGCGCCTTGAACCAGGCCGGCCCCGTGTCCCCGGTGCGGGCCGCGTAGAGCGCCCAGAACAGGCACAACCCGCCGTATACGAGCATCGCGTAGGCGCCTCGCACCAGCCAGGAGCGCCACTGGGGCCGGAGCAGCACGTAAAGAAAACGCGCCGGCCGGTCCAAGTCCTTCACCAGCAGCACCCCGGTCAACGCCAGGAACAGCAAGGCCAGCCAGCCCAACAGCGCGGCGAAGCTGGGCGGGATCGTCATGATCCCCGCCAGATCGAGCAGCAGGGGCGCGGTGACCACCCCCGCGGCGATGGACTTGGTCCAAAGATACCCGGCCACCTCCCAGCCCCACAGCACGCCCTTGTCCGGGACATCGTAGGTGCGCTGGCTGGGTGGCCCGGGCACCGCCGCCACGGCACCCCCGTCCGCCGCCTCCGCCGCGGCTTTGCCGGCGGCACCGGACCAACGGGCCGAGCGCTGGTGGGCGTGATGGCCCACCCCCGCCGCCTGGGCCGTGGCGGAGTAGGCGTTACCGGGAGGCGCCAGCTCGGGCCGGAGGGCGGCCTCGTCCGCGTCGATGTAGAAAAGCTTCGGCCGGGTGCCCTTCTCCGCCTTGCGGACGGAGACCGGGTGCCGCGCCACCAACCGGGCGATTTCCGTCCCCGGGTCGTCCAGGTCGCCGGCGATGATGGCCCGCTCCGGACACACCACCACGCAGGCCGGCTCGATCCCATTGTCCACCCGGTGCGCGCAGTAGTTGCACTTGGCGGCGGTTTGGGTGTCCGGATCGATGTACAGCGCGTCGTAGGGGCAGGCCTGCATGCACGACTTGCAGCCGATGCAGCGCTGCCCGTCGAAATCCACGATGCCGTCCGGGCGGATGAAGAGCGCCCGCACGGGGCAAATCTCCACGCACGGCGCATCGGCGCAATGGTTGCAGCGTTGTACCGTGAACGTGCGCCGCGTATGGGGAAACACCCCCTTCTCCACGTACTTGACCCAGGTGCGGTTCACGCCCACCGGCAC
>JAPUJL010000253.1 GCA_027296185.1 SAR324 cluster bacterium
CATCGAACGTACCGGATATGGTTTTCCCCGGTCCCCATGTAGTCCATCAACACCCCGTCCTCTCTAAACCCCAGGCGCCCCATCCACCGGCGCCCGGCACTGAATTCCTCGTAAACAGTGGCCAAGATTTGTTCAAGTTGATACTCCGCAACTATTTGATTTAACATGAGTTTTACTTGCCTGTGCAGCACGATGGGCCGCGCGCGGATTTCGTCCGAGAGCACGGCCCAGGCGGTCCCAACCCGGCCCTCGATCAGCACGCCGCCGCAGCCGAGCACGGTATCTCCGTCAACGAGGGTGTACGCCGGCCCGCCGTCGCGGTAGCCGGCGGCGAAAGCGAGCCACTGCGCCGGCGTCAACATCGGGGGATGGATATGAGCGAGGTCCGAGGGGTCAAAGGGCACGATCTCCACCTAAACCCCGTCCTGGGTCTTGAGGCTGGGCGCGATGGCGAGCACGGTGAAGGGCAACGGCGCGTCGCCCTCGATGACGATGCGCGCGTCGCGCTCGTAGCCGCCGTCGAAGGGAATGAACTTCTCGCCCGTAAAAAGCGCGGTCGCGGTGTCCATGGAATCGTCGGCCTCCAGGAATTCCACGTCCTTCAAGTTGTCGAAAGCGGGTCCCTGGCGGAAGGCCGCGGCGTCGAGCAGCACCAGGACGAGTTCGTGGATGCGCTTCACCCGCCCCAGCCCGGTGCCGGCGGCCGCCCCGGCGACGTTCTTGAGCGACTGGAAGCGGTGGGTGTAGCCGAGGCCCACCTGCACCACCGACGCCTTGTAATCCAGGGTGACGGCGCCGCCGGAGACGGTTGCGTCGGGGTGCACCTTGCCGTCGGCGAGGACCTTGAACGTTTCGCCCTCCAGATGGCCGAGCCCGGTAACGGACGTGACCTCCAGCCTGGCCTCGCCGCCCGATACGTAGGCCGTGAAGCCGGTGCCGTCGACGCTGGATAATTCAAAGGTGTTGGCGGTCTTGTTGGCCACCGTGTAGGCGTTGCCGTTGAGCTCCGTCATGCCGACGACACGGGCGATCCGGACCGTATCGCCGTTGGAGAACCCGTGGGCGGTGGCGGTGACGACAACCGGGTCGGCCTGGGTGGCGCCGGAGATGGTCTTCGGGTCATCCAGGGTGAGCAGGGAATCGCTGTAATAGGTGTCCTGCTGGTCGAGAAGCAACCGCGCCCCCCGGGCGGCCTCGGTGGCGAAATCGTGCAGGATCGTCCCTTCGAAGGCGCCCTCGAAGAACTCGATGTAGCGTTTCGTGGCGCCGTCGATGGTGCGCTCGACGATGACCCAGACCTCGTTGCGCTCGGTGGAATCCCTGACCTGGCCGGCGGCGTCGTTGCCCGGAATCGCCGTTATGCTTTCGACCACCGCGTCGCCGGCGCCGAACGCGCCGCCCAGCACCTGGCGCGCCCAGCCGACGACGTCCTGGTTGCGCCGGTAGGTCAGGTTCCTCACCCGCCGGCCGCTGATGTTGAAATCGGGCGCGATCGTTTTCGCCGACTCGCCCCCGGCGTAACGGCAGAGGATCTGTTCCACCTGGCCGCGGGTGAGCGTCGAAGGCCGGGACGTCGGTTCCGGCGGCTCCACGCCCAGGGTCCGGCACACATCAAGGAAACGCCGTTTGCGGTGGCTGATCATGTCCCGGACCTGCTTGCGGGTCTTCAGCCCGAAGGCCCGGCGCAACTGCTCCGTGGACTCGCCCAGCGCCCGGCGGCGCAGGAGTTTCTCGTACCGGTGCGCATCGAGCAGCGGAACCCTCAGATCGCCCGTCACAGCAGCCCCCACGTGCGCAGAATCCGGGCCACTTCCTCGATCGAGTGGGCTTCGGCGTAGCGGGCGCCAAGCCCGCGCACCCTTTCGGAGAAGGCGCGCCGGGCCGCGCTCGGCCGGTCCCCGGACCCGAGCTCGATGAAACCGACGCGCCCGCCGGGCAGCACGAAGACGAGGTCGGCGACGCGGGCTTTGACGCCGGGGGCGTTGACGGCGCGGCCTTCCACACCGGCGGGCGGGCCTGCATCGGGGAGGTGGAACCACTCACCATCGGGCTTGGTGTATTCAAGCCATTGGACGACGGTTCTCCGCAGCATTTCCCCGGGGCGGGCGCGCCCGCCGGGCGTTCCGGTTGCGGCGCGGGCGGCCGGGTGGGTGGCGCCGGCCTTCATGACGGCGTTGCCCGCCACATCGCCTCCGCCACAATGTCCCTCCGCCCCGCGGGCAGGCATTGAGCGTGCGCGCCGGGCGTTCCCCCGCCCTGATCGGGAGTCCGGCGGATTCCATAACGAGACAGAAAAAAGGGGCGTCCCGGCCCCCAGTCACACAGGGAAGCTTCACGTCTGATCGACGTGATCTCCCGGGCGTCACGCCCGGAAGCCCGGACCGGGTTTTTCTGACCTCTGTATTCTGACTTCTGGTTTCTGATCCCTGTCCTCTGATTTCTGTCGTCTGTCTTCACCCACAGCACCAGGACCGCCAACAGGACGAGGCCGTACAAAACCGGCCACCAGAAGACGAAGGTCATGACGCCCTCTTATGGATGCGGTACTCGAAGACTCCGGGGCCTAGGCGTTTCTGGGTCAGGTACCCAAGACCCAGGCCGTACTCGGAGTGCACGCTCCACGGCCGCATGGTGGCATCGACGGTCGTCGGACAGCCCAGGCGCATGGCGAGGTCCGCCGTGCGGCCCATGCGCAGAGACATTTCGCGGTCCTCGGCCAGGCGGCCTACGTGGTAAACGACGATTTCCCTGGGCCCGGCGTCCCCGAACAGGCGCTCCAGCTGCCGCGCCGATATCCACTCATCCCTGGGCCACGCGAGGGGCTGCCTCCCGGGCTCCGTTGCGACGGCTGCGGCGCCGTCCATCAGGCCGCCCCCAAGCCCGGGTGCGTCCGCAAAATTCACTGGCATTTCCCGCTCACCGCTTCTCATGGTCAGCGGACTGTAAGAGGTACTTAAGGTTATGTCAAGCAATTCTTACAATGAAGCCACGCGCGGGCTGTTTTACATAAGTATGGCTATGACCCTTGGCACCCGAATCCGCCAGGCCCGCGAAGGGGCCAGGAAATCGCAGGAGAATATTGCCGATCACTTCGGCATCACCCGCGAGGCCGTGTCCCAGTGGGAGAGCGGCC
>JAPUJL010000254.1 GCA_027296185.1 SAR324 cluster bacterium
ACCCGGCTCGCCCACGAGCTGCTGAGCGACATCGATAAGGACACGGTCGATTTCCAGCCCAACTACGACGACACCCTGGTAGAGCCGCGCGTCATGCCGACGCGGCTGCCCAATCTGCTGCTGAACGGTTCCACCGGCATCGCCGTCGGGATGGCCTGCAACATCCCCCCGCACAACCTGACCGAAACACTCGAGGCCTTTCTGTACTACATCGACCATCGGGACTCGGTCAGCCTGGCCGAGCTGATGAAGCTGATGCCGGGTCCGGATTTTCCCACCGGCGGGTTCATCCTCGGCAGGCAGGGCATCCTCGACGCCTACACCACCGGGCGCGGGGTGCTGACCCTGCGCGCCAAGTGCGAAGTGGAGCTGGGCCGCGACGACCGGGAGCGTATCATCGTCCACGAGCTGCCCTACGTGGTGAACAAGGCGCGCCTGATCGAGAAGATCGCCGACCTGGTTCGCGACAAGCACATCGAGGGCATCTCAGACTTGCGCGACGAGTCGGATCGCAAGGGCATGCGCATCATGATCGAGGTGAAGCGCGGCGCCAACGCGGAGGTGGTGCTGAACAACCTCTACAAGCACACCCAGCTGCAAACCTCCTTCGGCGTCATCATGCTGGCACTGGTGGACAACCAACCGCGGGTACTGAGGCTGCCCCAGGTGTTCCAGTACTTCCTCGACCACCGCATCGAGGTGGTGGAGCGGCGCACCCGCTTCGAACTGGGCAAGGCGGAGACCCGCCAACACCTCCTGGAAGGGCTGCGCATCGCACTGGAGCACCTGGACGACGTGATCGAGAAGATCAAGGCGGCGTCTTCCCCCGCCGACGCACGGAGCATGCTGATCGGCGACTACCAGCTTTCCCCGGTGCAGGCCAAGGAAATCCTGGAAATGCGGCTGCAGCGCCTGACCGCCCTGGAGCAAAAGAAGATCCAGAACGAGTTCCAGGAAGTGACCAAGCAGATCGCGGGGTTCCAGGCCATCCTCGCCGACCAGGAGCTGGTGCTGAACATCATTCGCGAGGAAACCCAGGAATTGAAGGAGCGGTACGGCGACGAGCGCCGGACGCAGATTGTCGGCTCCGCTCAGGATTTCAACGTCGAAGACCTGATCGAGCAGGAGGACATGGTCGTCACCATCTCCCGCGCGGGCTACGTGAAGCGCAGCCCGCTGACGCTCTACCGGACGCAAAGGCGCGGCGGGCGGGGCAAGGTGGGCATGACCACGCGCGAGGAGGACTTCGTCGACAAGCTGTTCATCGCCTCCACCCACGACTACCTGTTGATCTTCACCTCCATCGGCAAGATCTACTGGAAAAAGGTGTACGAGATTCCGGAGGTCGGCCGCACGGGCCGGGGCAAGCCCGTGGTGAACCTGGTCCCCCTGCAGGAGGGCGAGCAGGTGCGCGCCTATCTGCCCGTGTCGGAATTCTCCGCGGATCGGTACGTGCTGATGGCCACGGCGAAGGGCGTGGTCAAGAAGACCGAGTTGCTCGCTTACAGCAACCCGCGCGCCAAGGGTGTGCGGGCGATCAACATCGACGAGGGGGATCAATTGGCCCACGTCGTTCTGGTGGAGCCGGAACGACAGATCTTTTTCGCGACCCGCAAGGGCCTCTCGCTGCGCATGAACGAATCGGATATCCGCCCCATCGGCCGGGTGGGCCGCGGGGTGATCGGCATCCGTTTAAACGCGGGCGATTCGTTGGTGGGACTGGAAGTCCTCACCGGCAAGGGCTCGATTCTCACCATCACCGAAAACGGGTTCGGCAAGAAGACCGAGATCGCCGACTACCGCACGGGCAGCCGCGGCAACAAGGGTATCTTCACCATCAAAACCTCCGAACGCAACGGCAACGTGGTCGGCATCCTTCAGCTCTCGGGAGACGAGGAGGTGATGCTGCTGACCCTGAAGGGCAAACTGATCCGCCTCAACCTGGACAAGCTGCGCACCCTGCGGCGGGTCACCCAGGGCGTCAAGCTGGTGCAGGTGGAACCCAGCGAGCACGTCGTGGCCATCGCCAAGATCGACGCGGACGTGGTCAACGGGACCAACGGCAACGGCAATGGCGGTGGCGGCAAGCCCAAGGCCCAACAGCACGATGACGGAAAAGGCCCCGGCCCCCAAGGCCCGACGCTTAACTGACCGGTTCGGGCCGATCGTATGGCTCGCCGCCGTGCTGGGGCTGTGGTTGGCCCTGGCCGGTTGCGAATCCCACAAAGAAAGCGTGGCGCTCTACCGGAAGGCCAACAGCCTTTGGGAGGGGGGACAGCACATCGACGCCGCGCGCTCGTTCATCACCATCTCCGAGATCTATCCGGGGTCGCCCCTGGTGGAGGATTCCCTCTTCTGGGCGGCGAACCTCTACCATCACTTCCTGGGCAACGTCCCCCTTGCGGAGCGCTACTACCAGCAATTGATGGTCCGGTTTCCGGAGGGGGAGCACTTTCATCCGTCCCTGGAGGCGGTGGCCGAACTGTACGCCCAGGAGCGCGAAACCCGCTACAAGGCCATCCTCACCTACCGCAAGCTGATGCTGGCCGAGGCCGTGGCGCCGCGGCGCGATCGCTACCTGCTCCGCATCGCCGAAGCCTATGTAGGCTTGGGGCGGCTGGAGGAGGCGCGGTTCGAGCTGCGCAAGCTCATCACCCAATACCGGTCGTCGACGCTGCTGCCTCAGGCCTATTACCTGGCCGGCTACAGCTATTACTGGGAAGGCCGCAAACCCCTGGCCGTGATTGCACTGAACCAGATCGGCAAGGACTTCCCCGACGAGCCGATCGCTGTCCGGGCCCGGTTCTTCGTCGCGGAGATTTACGAGGAGGAGGGGAGCCTGCGCAAGGCCCTGGAGGTTTACGAATCCCTGAGGGGCGCGTATCATAACCCCACCATTCTGGACAAGCGCCTCGAGGCGTTGCGGGCGCGCATGAACCGGAGCGTCCGTTGAGGCCCGGCTCGCGGAAGTGCGCGGCGGGATGGGAAACGCGTCCTCGAGGTTGCGAACCGCAGCCGTCTCGTCATGTCGAGCGCAGCGAAACGTCTCGATGAAGCCCTGCGAATTTCGGTTGGCGGTGAACCTCGCCGATATGCATCGCTTCGCTTCGAATCACGGCCGAGGCGCGATGTTCGTTTCGAAAGCCGAGGGAACCGGCGGAGGATTCCGATCATGAGCGGCGCAACGCCGGTTCCGGCGGTCAAGGAAGAGGTGGTGCAGCTCGCCGTCGAGCGGATTTCGCCCAACCCCTTGCAGCCCCGCCGGGCCTTTCCCGCCGCCCGCATTCGCTCTCTCGCTCAATCCATCGCCCAACAGGGGGTGATTCAGCCGTTGGTGGTGCGGCCCCACCCCCGCGACGAGGACCGGTATCAGCTGGTGGCCGGCGAGCGCCGCCTGCGGGCGGTGCGCCTGTTGGGATGGGCGGCGGCGCCCGCGCTGGTGCGGAGCGTTCCGGACGAGAACCTGCTCGAGGCGGCGCTGGTGGAGAACCTGCAGCGCGAGCAGCTCACGCCCATTGAGGAGGCCCAGGCGCTGCGGGACCTGATGGAGCGCCACGGTTATACTCAGGATATGCTGGCGCGGCGGATCGGGCGGGACCGCTCG
>JAPUJL010000255.1 GCA_027296185.1 SAR324 cluster bacterium
GAGCCATCAGGTGCTGTGCGTGACCCATCTGCCCCAGATCGCCGCATTGGCCACCCAACACGTCCTGGTGAGCAAACGAATGGAAGCGGCCGAAACCTTCACCCGCGCCGAACCGCTGAGCGACGCGGACAAGGTGCGCGAGATCGCCCGGCTGCTAAGCGGGATCGATCTCAGTGATCATTCGCTCCGCTCGGCGGAGGAGATGGTGCAGCGGGGCCAACGGCCACCCCTCTAGCCGGGGCGCGCCTCACGGGAACCCATGTTTCGATTCAGCCTGCAGAACGTGCTCGAAGTCCGCGAGCGCTTCGAGAAGATCAAGTACAAGGAGTACTCCGCAGAATTGCTGGTGCAGCAGGGGCTGCGGCAGCAGACGGAATCCCGCCAGGAGGCCTTGCGGAGCAGCGGGCAGCATCTGGAGCGGGTGAAACAGGACAGCCCTTCCACCCTGCCCATGCAGTGGCACAACCAATACCGGCAGCGCCTCAAGGAGGAGATGGAAGTGTTGGCGGCGCAACTGCGCGATCAGAACGAGGCGGTGGAAGAAAAGCGCAAGGAGTTGGTGGAGGCCCGCCGCTCCCACCGCGCCTTGGAGATTCTCAGGGATAAGGAACTCAAGCGGTACCGGAAAACGCAAGAGCGTCTGGAGCGCGCGGTCATGGACGAGATCGCCGCCATCTATCATCTCTATCACCAGTGACGGCCATGAACCGAATCGGACTGAAGTCTAGGCATCGGAAGCTGTGGATTCCCCTGGCGTGCATCGTGACGATTATTATTTTCACGACCCTGCCCCCACGGCCCGGATTTGGCATGTCTCAAGTCCGTGGCTTGGTCAATCAGATTCGGCCGGGCACTTTTCCGGAATTGGAATCCGGTAAAGCCGCGGAGCAGGAGGAGATGGAGTCGGCACAGCCCGAAGAACGGGCCCTGACCGACAACGAACGGCAAATCCTCCTCAGCCTGATGGAACGCAAGCGGCAGCTCGACGAGCGGGAAACCCTGCTCAATCAGCGCGAGGAACAGCTGAGAGCGCTCCGCGACAACATTCAACATCAGATTGCGGAATTGAGAAAGGTTCAGGAAGAGATCGAAACGGGCATGGATGCCAGAAAAGCGCTGGATGCGAACAACTTGAACAAGGTGGTCAGCCTGTACGATGGCATGGATCCGAAAAAATCCGCCGATAAGTTTCAAACCTTGGACCCCAAGGTGGCGGTGCAGATCCTATTGGCCATGAATCAGCGCAAGGCGGCGAAATTGCTCGAAGAACTCTCTCCGGAAAAAGCCAAGGAAATTACCGAGGCGATCGTCCGGAGGAAACCGCCCGCCGACTGATTCTGCCCCCCGTCGTATCGGCTTGACGCGCCTGTCCATCGCGAAAGGGTAATTCGTGATCGGTGCAATCAGCGGTCAGGTCGGCGTCACGGACGAGAAACCCGACCTACTCCCCTTCGATCCGATACGGGACCGAGGGTTCGACAAGGTGCTGAATAACGCTTCCCACCGGCGGCCCGGTGCGGCTCAGCATCCCAAAAGCGAAGCGGAACCGGTTCACACCACCCGAACCCGTTCTCTCCAGCGCCGGGACGATTCCGAGCCGCGGGAGGATGCGGCGCCCGCCGGCGCCCGCGGGCAGGAGGATCCCCCTGAAGAAAAAGTTGCCGGCCGGGAGGCAAAATCCGCCGCCCCGGAAGAGGCTTCGGCCACCCCCGGCGAGGGCAGCCAACGCGCCACGTTCCAGGAACTGACGCCGGAGCAGCCCCTCGAGGAGGCCGATACTCCGGTCCCGTACCCCGACGACACCGTGCTGGAAGCGGTGAACGTCTCGCCGGAAGTGGCCGCGCGCCAAGCGCAAGCGGCAAATCTTTCCGGCGTCGGGCGGGTGGCCTATCAGCAATCGCCCCACGGATTGGGTGAGCAAGCCGTTGCCGCCGAGGCGGGGCTTGCGCTCAATCCGCCGGTGCAGCGGGCCGATTCCCCAAAAATCGATGTCGCGGCTCAGGCGGTACAGGCCGGCGAGATCATGGACCGCGCCGAGTTCGAGGTGGAGGACGAACAGCCCTTCAGCCGCAAGGACTTCGCGGGATTCGTCAAGCGCACGGGCCCCGAACGGGATCCGGAAGCGTTGCAGCCGGCCCTCGATACGAAGGACGCGGGGCGGCTGGCCATGCTCAACGCCATGCGGCAGCCTCCGCCCAGCGTGCATCCCGCCCATGCGGCGGCCATGCAGGGCGGGCTGGTCCAGAAATCGCTGGAAGTCGATGGCGAGGGCGACCGGGCGAAGGTGATGGACCTGGCGCCGGCTTTGGAACTGGCGGATACCGGCACCGCGCCCGGCCAGGTCGCCAGTGCGGCGCGCCCATCGCTGGCGCCCATGGGCAAAGCCGATGCGCCCGAGCAGTCTTTCGTGGAGCGGGTCGCACAGGAAGTGCGCTGGCTGATCCAGCAAAACCGCAACGAGGCCGCCATCCGTCTGCATCCGGATCACTTGGGCGCCATGCGCATCAAGGTGGTGCAGACCGGCGGTACCTTCACCATCGAAATGACCGTCGACAATCCGCAAGCGCGGAGCGTGATCGAGTCGCAACTGGCCGAGCTGCTGGAGCACCTGGATCTGGAGGATCTGGGCGCCGAGCAGTTCTCGTTCAACGTCAACGTTCAACAGGGCGGCGAGGACAGTATGGAGACGGCGGAGCAGTCCAGCCAGTCGAACCCGTACGCAGGACGCCTCGCGGAAACGCCTCCCCCCGAGCAGCCTCTCTCCGCCGCCATCTCGCGGCCGGTGTGGGGTCATGCGGGCGTGGGGGTATACGCCTAAGCGAATTTATCGGGAGTACGATCGGTGGAAGTTCAATCAACCAGTGACCGCGTTCGCAGCGCGGGGGAAGCGATCCTCAACTCGGGCAACCAGGCCAAGGCCGGGGACTCCCTGGGCAAGGACGATTTCCTGCGGCTGCTGATGACCCAGATGACGCACCAGGATCCGCTCAATCCCTTGGACTCCCAGGGAATGATGGAACAGTTCGCGCAGTTGGGCTCGTTGGAGCAGTTGACCAACATCAACCAGCAACTCAGTGAAATGAACCGGACTCAGAGCCAGATCGTCCGTTCCACCGCCGCCAGCTACCTGGAGAAGGACGCGACCGTCCAGGGCGGCGCGGCGCGGGTGAACGACGGGCGTGCTCCGGCGGTGCAATACAGGCTGCCCGCCGATGCCAACGTCGAGGTGAAGATCCTGGACGAGGGCGGTTCTCCGGTGCGCACGCTGGATCTGGGCTTCCTGCCCGCCGGCAGCCACCGCATCGAGTGGGACGGTATCGACAATGACGGCGACTTGGTGCCCAACGGACGCTACTCGTACGATGTGGACGCCAGGGCCTCCGACGACACAACCGTGCCGGTCGATCTGTACGTGAGCGGCAAGATCTCCGGCGTTCGATTCGCCGACGGGCGGCAGTACATCCGCATGAACGGCGAGGAATACGGCCTGGACGAGGTGGTATCGCTGAGCAACGAGTCCGAGCGGCTCTTCGGCAGCCGCGAGCCAATCGGCCCGCGGAATACCATGACGCCCATGCCGCCAGTGCTGGACCGTACCCGGTAGTCCGGCCCCGGAGAAATCCGGAAGCCGGCATGCTCCTCCGGACACCCGGGGGAACCGCGCCACAGGGAAGTGAGCGCCGCGGGATCACCATGGATGACCCCTCCAAAAGGATTTGAGCCGCTCCCTCACCGGAGCGGACGCGAAGACGACGAAACCGCAGAGGTTGTTTTATGTTTGCTTTGAAAACCGGTGCAAGTGGATTGACGACCTACGGCGAAGCCATGACCGTCGTGGGGAGCAACATCGCCAATGTAAACACGCTGGCCTACAAGTCCAGCCGTGTGAATTTTCAGGACATTCTCGCCACCAGCATTGGGGGCGTGAACACCAAGATCGGCAAGGGGGTGCGGATCGGATCGATTCAACCCGACTTCAGCCAAGGGAACTTGACGCCGACCTCGATGATGACGGACCTGGCGATCGACGGCGAAGGCTTCTTCACCGTTCGGGATGAGCTGGGCCGCACCTTCTACACCCGTGCGGGGAACTTCCAGTTCGATAAGGAAGGCTTCTTGGTGACGCCCAACGGCTCGTTCCTGCTGGTGCGGGACGTGGACCCGGCCACGGAGCAAGCCACGGGCCTGCCCCATGCGGCCAAGCTGTTGGGCTTCAATTCCCCGCCGGAAGCCACCGGCGACGGCACCGAGCGTTCCGGGGTGAATTTGAGAGTGAATCTGGACGCCGAATCGGAATTGCGGGAAGTCCAGTTCGACCCGACCAACGTGCAAGCGGATATGTACAACTTCTCCACCACGGTCACCGTGCACGACCAGAACGGCGGCGAGCACGTGATGAACATCGTCTTCCGCAAGCAAGCCGATGTGCAGGCCCAGATCGACCCCGCCACCGGACAGGAAATCCCGGGAACGGGCGTGCGGAACCGCTGGGCCTGGTACGCCGTGAGCGACGCCGCGGAATTCGGCGGCACGCCGGGCGTGCTGGTGGCCACGAGCGGCGGATTCCTCAATTTCACGGACAACGGGCGGTTGATCGACGCGACCAACGGCCGCTTCGTTCAGCCCGCTCCGGGTGCGATCGGCCCCGACGGCCAGCTCATCCCGCCCGGCCCGCCGGTGCTGATCGAGCAACCGCTGCAGGTGGGCTTCGACGTGCCGCAGGCGACACTGCCCTACGAGGACCTCCCGCTGGTTGTGGGTCTGGACTTCGGCGAGGGCTCCAACCCCGACGATCCGACCGACCTGCGCACGGGTCTGGAGGGCTTCACCCAGTTCTCCGGGGATTCCAAGGTGTTCAGCATCGAAGCCGACGGGTTCCAGGCCGGTTCGCTGGAGGACATCGAGATCACCCGGGACGGCGTGGTTGTGGGCCGGTTCGACAACGGCAACAACCGCTCGCTCTTCCGGATCATGCTCACGCGGTTCATCAGCGAGCAGAACCTGCTCCGCCGGGGCGAAACGCTCTTCGAGGAATCGCTCACCTCCGGGCAGCCGATCAACGGCAACGCCAACGAGGGTGCGTTCGGCGCCGTGCGGGCGCAGAACCTGGAGCGTTCCAACGTCAATCTGGCGACGGAATTCGTGTCCATGATCGAGACCCAACGGGCCTTCCAGGCCAACGCCAAGTCCATCACCACCAGCGACGAGATGATGGCGGACCTGGTGGCGCTCAAGCGGTAAACGGAAAACCCCGCGGTCGTCTTCGTTTCATCGTCCCCGGTCCGGCCTTGCGGCCCGGCCGGGGATAACTTTTTCGTCCGGCCGCCGACTCCCGCCAAGCCGGCCCTTCGCGGCGATCCACCGCACCCGCCGGTCAGTTGCCCGTTTCTCCAGCCCAGGCCTGCACCACCTCCCGGTCGCTGAACGGAACGCGCCGTCCTTCGATCTCCTGATAGGTCTCGTGGCCCTTGCCGGCGATGAGCACCAGGTCGCCTTCCCGCGCCCGGCCGAGGGTCCAGCGGATCGCCTCCTCCCGCGCCTCGATGCGCACCGCGGCGCCCGGGTCCCGCAGTCCCCGGGCGATCTGGTCGAGGATGGCGCCGGGCGGTTCGCCGCGGGGATTGTCGCTGGTGAGGACGGTGCGCTCCGCGAGCCGTTCGGCGATGGCGCCCATCCGGGGCCGCTTGGCGGCGTCCCGCTCCCCGCCGCAGCCGAAGACCACCCACAGCGCGCCCGCGGCGATCTCCCGTGCCGTGTCCAGCGCGTTCTCGAGGGCATCCGGCGTGTGAGCGTAATCCACCACCACGGTGAACCCGTGAGGTACGGGAATGCGCTCGAAGCGCCCCGGCGCGCCCACGCCGGCGCCCACAGCGGCGGCCGCGGCCTCGAACTCGGTGCCCGTGGCGGTGAGCAGGCCAACGGCGGCCAGCAGATTGGACAGGTTGAAGCGCCCCAGCAGCGGCGAGGCGAAGGGCGCCCGGCGCTCCCCGAGGCAAAGCTCGCCGCGCATCCCCTCGGCGTCCCAGCTTGCCCCCTCCATGCGAAGCTCCGCGCCGCCCCCCGCAACTCCCTCCGCGGCGAACCCGAGGGCCGGTGGCGCCCCGGAGGACTTCAGCCGCGCGGCGAGTTCCCGCCCGGTGGGATCGTCCAGGTTCACCACCGCCCGGGCCACCTCGTGGCCCAGAAAGAGATCGAACTTGGCGTCCCGGTAGCGTTCCATCGTCCCGTGATAATCCAGGTGATCCTGGGTGAGGTTGGTGAATGCCGCCGCCCGGAAGCTCAGCCCCCGCGTGCGGGCCATGGCGATCCCGATGGAGCTGGCCTCCATGGCCACCGCGCCGATGCCGCCCTCGCGGCAGCGGGCGAGGAACCGCTGGATGTCCGGCGCCTCGGGCGTGGTGAGGCCGAGCTCGGCGGGGCGGTCGCCCTTCAGGGTCATCCCGAGCGTCCCGGCGATTCCGCAGGGGGTGCCCATG
>JAPUJL010000256.1 GCA_027296185.1 SAR324 cluster bacterium
GCCGCGATCCGATTTTAACCATGGTTACGCGAAATAAACAGGGATTTGCCCGTGGATGGCCGCCTGTGCGGTTCCCGGCGGCGGTATGCCTGCTGGCCGCCGCCCTGTGGCTGGCCGCATTTCCGGCGCTGGGTCAGGAGCCGGCCGAGGACGAGTTCGTCGAGATGGACGCGGCGGCGGAACTCGGGCTGGAAGGAGAGCAACCCCAGGCTGCGCCGCCCGGCAACACTTTCAATCGATTGGTGTTCTTCGAATTCACTCAGTTGTCCTACAAACAACACCCATTCTTCCAGATCACGGGCCAAACAGTGTTCCGGAATGGTAAGTCAGTGACGACGACAACCGAAGTGGCCACCCCAACGACTGCATCCGACGAGGGAATTTTCGAAAAAGCATTACATTCCCTGCCTCCCTTTTCGATCGAGGTGGGGACCTCGATGAATCTTATCTTTCCCCGGTCCATCAGCATCGGTTTCGAATACCTGCGAGCGAGTCAAACCGACGCGGATGCGGTCAATACGAGCAAGTCATCGATCACGATTGAGCGCATCCTGATGGATACCTACTATTACTCCGCGGTGGTGCGAGCCTATGCGTTCGATGCTAACGAGCCGGGCGTCAACTACTTCCTGGGGGTCGGGCTCGGTGCACTGAACGGCAAGTTCAATGCGAAGCTCAATACGGGTACGCCGACTGAGACGGTGGGCTTCAGCGAATCCCCTATCGGGATGCAACATTTCGGCTTGGAATGGATGGGGGAGGAATTCGGCCTGCGCTACGAGATTCGGATTGTGAACGCGCGGAAGGTAAGGCTGGATTCGAATCCCTATTCGAATTCGACCGCAACGACGATCAATTTTTCCGGCACGATGACCAGACTTTCACTCGTCTACCAGTTCTGATCCTCAGACCCGCCGGCCGGCCGGCCACGATGACCACCGCCATGCCCCATGGGGACCAAGCCGCTGTGAGCCTCCCGTTCCTCCCTGCTCCGCGTCACCCATGACCCGCATCTTCATCACGCGCCACGGGGAAGCCGAACACAATCTCAACACCGAGTTCTTCATGGGCCGCTCGCCCGAGGCGCGGCTCACCGGCCGGGGCCGCAAGCAGGCCCAGCGGCTCGGGGAGCGGCTGGCCGAGGAGGCGGCCGTGCAACGCATCGTCTGTTCCAGCCTGCCCCGAACCCTGGAGACCGCCGAGCTGATCGGCGAGTGCCTCGGGTTGCGCACCCTCGAACCCGACGAGGCCTTCTGGGAATTGAGCAAGGGGGAGTGGGAAGGGCGGATGCCCCGCATCCTGCCGCCGGAGGTGCGGCGGGAAGTGGACGCGGACCCCTTCGGTTACCGCCCCCCGGGGGGCGAATCGTACCGCGACGTCTGGATGCGGGTCGGGCCGGCCTTCGACCGGTGTGTGGCCCGCTACCGGGGGGAGACGATCCTGTTCGTGCTGCACGGGGACGTGATCCGCGCCCTGCTCTATCACCTGATCCGTTTCCCCCCCGAACGCATCGGGGACTGGACCATCGACTCCTGCTCCCTGACCGAGGTGAGCGAGACGGACGGACGCATCGTGATCGTCGGCTTGAACGACGCCAGCCACTTACCCTGAGCGACCGGCCGGCGTGCCCCGCAGCCCGTCGGGATTCAATTCGAAATCGATTGGGGACCTGCTGGGGAGGGCGATCACCCTTCCATGGACTTGGGCGGCGGCTCTTCGCCCGCCACTTCCTTTACCCGCTCCCACCAACGCCGCCAAGGAAAGCGGGGCTTGTCGGCAGCCACCAACACGTCGCGGAACTGCATCTCGTAGAGCCGCTTGTACTGCCCCCCCCGCTGGAGCAGCTCGTCGTGGTCGCCCGATTCGACGATGCGCCCTCCGTCCAGCACGTAAATCCGGTCGGCCTGGCGGATCGTGGACAGCCGGTGGGCGATCACGATCGTGGTGCGGTCCTCCAGGATGCGCTCGATGGCCTCCTGCACCTCGATCTCCGATTCCGAATCGAGGGCCGAGGTGGCCTCGTCGAGGATCAGGATCGGGGCGTTCTTGATCAGTGCCCGGGCAATGGACAGCCGCTGCCGCTGCCCGCCGGAGAGGTGCATCCCGCCTTCCCCGATCTGGGTGTCGTAGCCCTCCGGCAGGTTTTCGCTGACCTGGTGGGCGTTGGCGGCCCGGGCCGCCTCGACGATCTTTTCCTTGGGGCAATCGATATCGCCGTAGGCGATGTTGTTGGCAACGGTGTCGTGGAACAGGAAAATCTCCTGGGTCACAATGGCGATCTGGGCGCGCAGCGACGAGAGCGTGACGTCCTGGATATTTCGCCCGTCGATGGTGATCGCGCCTTCCTGCAGGTCGAAATAGCGCGGAACGAGATTGACCAGCGTGGTCTTGCCCGCGCCGCTGGCGCCCACCAGTGCGATCACCTCGCCGGCTTTCACGGTAAACCGAATATCCTGCAGGGCCGGCTCGTCGTTGGAGTTGTAGCAGAAGCGGGGGATGTCGATGGAAAGCTCCCGCTGAATCGGGGGCAACGTCTCGGCGCCGGGCTTGTCCGCCACCTCGGGCCGCACATCGAGCAACTGGAACACCCGCCGGGCGGCCGCGATGCCGTCGTGCACCTTGAGGGAGAAGCCGTTGAGCTTCTTGATCGGGTCGCTGAGCAGGAAAAAAGCGAAGATGAAGGAGGCGAAGTCGCCGGTGGTGATCGTGCCCCCGATGATGAGATATCCGCCGAACATGAAGATTCCCGCCGCGGCCAACGCCCCCAGGGTTTCCAGCACGGGCGGCGAGTACGAGTTGAGCCGCACCGACCGTTTTTGGCGCCGCAGGAACACCTTGTTGGCTCGGTGGAAGCGGTCGCCCTCGTATTTCTCCATGCCGAAGGCCTTGACGACCCGGATGCCGTTGATCGCCTCCACGAGCAGGGCGGTCAGGTCGCCCAGGGATTCCTGCCGCAACGTGGCCAGTTGGTTGTTGCGCTTGCCGAAGCGGGAGATGAGGAAGAAGACGATCGGCAGCAGCCCCAGCGAGGCCAGGGCCAAGTGCCAACTCCTGTAGAACAGGATGGCGATGTAGATGGCGATCTGGGGCACGTCCCGCAACGGTCCCGTGATGCTCATGCTGAGCGATTGACGCAGCGAGATCAGATCGGCCGTGAACCGCGAGATGAGGTTGCCGGAGGACTTGCCCGTGAAAAACGAGAAGGACAGCGTCAGGAGGTGGTTGAACAGGCGCATGCGCAGGTCGGCAACCAGCCGCGCCCCCATGATCCCGATCAGATAGTTGTGGCCGAAGAAGAACAGCCCCCGCAGCGAGAAGATGAGGACGATCGCCAGCCCGACCATCACGAACTGCTCCATGGGCGGGACGTTGCCCTGCTCGAGGGCATCCACCAGATCCTTGATGTACCACGCGGGCGCCGCGGTAAAGACCGTGTAGCCCACCATGCAAAGGACGCCGAAGAGCAGCAGCGCACGGTAGCGCAGCATCAGCCCCATCAGCCGCAGGAGGATGGCAAAGATTTCCTGGCCTCCCCAGAACGACTGGGCCAGAAAGACCAGCGGGCGAAACAGCCACTTCAGCAAGGGGATACTCCCTGGGGTGGTCGCAAAGCGGGCACTGCCCACACTCTGAGAGTTCACCCCATCGATGTCAAGCGCCCGGCGGGGCCCGATCCGCCCGCCACGGGCCTATCTGGCGCCGGGCGGATAGGGCAGGCGCACTCGAAATCCGCGGGCCTTACCCTGCTCGTGATACAGGGTCAGGCTGCCGCCCTGCAGTTCGACGATCTTCTCCATGTACAACCAGTCCACGACGGTAATCGCCGAGACGCCAGGGCTGAACACGATCTGCGAGGCGTCCTGGACGGCGTCCAGCCCCTCCCGTTGCCCCGCGCAGGTGATCGTCATGCAAATTGCGTCCCCCGTGGGCCCGTTCGACGAGACCTCCCGGGCCACCTCGACGCGGATCAGGGCACCGATCAGCTGGGCGGCGATTCTCGCGACGGTCTTGCCGATCAGGGGCACCGTGGCGGATATGGCGGCGGCATCCTCCGGCAGGCCCTCCCCGAATTCCAGCGGAACGTCGGCGCCCAGCGCCGCCAGCTCCGCCTCGAGCCCGGCGCGCAGGGTGGCCATGGAGATGCGGTCGTGATCCTCGGCAATGCTTTCCAGCAGCAGGCGGTGATGGTCCCCGATCTGGCGGAAGGTATCGAAGAGGTAAAACGCCGTCTGGCGGCAACGCTCCAGCTCCTCGCGGAGGGCGGGATCCTCTACCTGCGCGATGACCCGCTCCAGCCGGGCGGTCAGTTCCTCCGCAGGTCCCTGGAGCCGCGCCACCACGTGGGGGGCGAAGTCGTCCCTCCATTGCAATTCGGGAACAGCGCCCTCGGCGCCGCCGGGCGGGGGCTCGCCCGGAATTCGCGCCCCACCGGGCGCGGTGGGGTCCTCGTGCTTGTAGACTTCCAGCTCGTCCTGCAGGGAACGCAGCTGGGAGCGCAAGTCGGAGATGATCTGGTCCGACTCGTCCGGCAGCACCAGTTCCTCGCGGGGCTTGTCCGGCCGCCGGGCGGGCGGCTCCAGTGTCTTGTCGGGGGATTTGGCCATGCTCGGGATTCGGGGTTCGATCGGGGCGCCGCCATGACTCATCGAGCCCCTGGCGCCGCCTCGCGCGATTATTTTTGCAACTCCGCCACGATGTGTCCCAGCTCCGGCAGGATCAGGCGCTCCATGGCGAGCCGCACGGCGCCGCTGGAGCCGGGGACGGAAAAGACGACGCACCCGCCGATCGTGCCCGCCGCGGCCCGGCTGAGCAGGGCGGCTGAGCCGATCTCCTCGTAGCTGAGGGCGCGGAACAGCTCGCCGAATCCGGGCAGGGTTTTTTCCAGCATGCCCGCGAGGGCATCGAAGGTGAGGTCGCGCCGGGAAATGCCCGTGCCGCCGTTGACGATCACGGCCTGCACCTCGTCCCGGGCCAGCACGGACTCCAGCAGGGGGCGGATGCGCTCCGGTTCGTCCGGCACGATGTGGTAGGCCTTGACGGTATGCCCCCCATCGGCCAGCATCGCTTGAATCAGTTTCCCGCTGGTATCGGTCTCTTCGGTGCGGGTGTCGCTCACGGTGATCACCCCGCAGGCTACCGCCATCCGGCCTTTTTCCTTGTGCTCCTGGTGTGAGGGCTTCGGCATTTGTTCGATCCGTGACCGATGAAGATCGTCTCCGCAGAATTCCTGATCAGCGCCGTCTCGCCCGAGCAGTTTCCACCCCCGTACGTACCGGAAATCGCCTTTCTCGGCAAATCGAACGTCGGAAAGTCCAGCCTGATCAATGTTCTGCTCAACCGGAAGCACCTCGTCAAGACCAGCGGCACCCCGGGCAAAACCCGGGCGATCAACTTCTTCCTGATCAACGGCCGCTTCCGCTTCGTGGACCTGCCCGGCTACGGCTTCGCCAAGGTCTCCCAGGCCGAGCGGCGGGCCTGGCAGGGGCTGAGCGAGAGTTACCTCACCGCGCGCGAGGCGCTGCGGGGCGTCGTTATGATCGTCGATGCCCGCCACCCGGGCAGCCCCCTGGATGCGGAAATGAAGACCTGGCTGGACCATTTCGGCGTGCCGGCCCTGCTGGTGGCCAACAAGGCGGACAAGCTCGGAAAGTCCCAGATTGCCAAGCAGTTGAAGGCCTTCGCCGCGGAGTTGTCGCCGACGACGAAGCCGATCGCGAAGCCGATCGCCTGCTCCGCCAAAACCCGGCTGGGCCGCGACGAAATCTGGTCCCAGCTGACAGCCTGGTTGGGGCAGCGCGGATAGATGGCCGCCCAGCGAAACGGCGGCGGCTCGTTCGGCTCCACAGAGTCCTCAGGCTCCACACACTCGTCCGGGGCCGCGCCGTCCGAACCTGGTGCGGCCGCCGCCGGCCCCGCTTCGGGCGAGCCCCCAGTGAAATTCGCAGCCACCTTGGGGCGGCCGATGGATGGCGCGGGCATGCTGTGGATGGCGTTCCTCACGTCCCTCTGGGGGCTGAACTCCGTCTCGGTCAAGGTGGTCACCAACGGTATCTCGCCCATCATGGGCGCAGCGCTCCGCTCGGCGCTGGCGTTGGTGCTGCTCACGCTCTACGGCCTGTGGCGCGGCGAGCCCTTGCGCTATCGGGGCCGCGTGGGCCTGCACGGCCTGATCATCGGGGCCATGTTCTCCCTGGAGTTCTCGCTGATGTACGGGGGGGCGCGGCTCTCCAATGCCGGCCATACGGCGCTCTTCATCAACACCTCGCCGCTGTTCGTCGCCCTGGGCGCCCACTGGCTGCTGCCCGGGGAACGGCTGACCCCGGTGCGCCTGCTGGGGCTGGCCGCGGCGCTCGCCGGAATCGTGACCCTGTTCGCCGACAAGTCCAACATGTGGGATACGGGCTATTGGCGGGGGGACCTGCTGCTGCTGGGCACCGCCATCATGTGGGCCGCCTCGACCCTGTACATCAAGCGGCTGCTGGTGGGGCGCATGCGGCCCTTCGGGATGATTTACCACCAGATTCTGGTGTCCACCCCGATACTGGGCCTGCTGTCGCTGCTGTTCGAGCGGGAGCGCTTCTTCGCCGTGGACGGCACCGTGCTCCTCAGCCTCGGATATCAAGGCCTGGTGGTGGTCTTCTTCAGCTACCTGATGTGGATGGTGTTGCTGAACCGCTACGTGGCGAGCGCGCTGCAGTCCTTCACGTTCATGTCCCCCCTGTGGGGCGTCGCCTTCGCCACGATGCTGCTCGGAGAGCCCGTCTCGCCCTACCTCGCCGCCGCTCTGGTGCTGGCCGGCGGGGGGCTCTACCTCATCAACCGCCGCCCGGCACGCCCGGGAATCGTTGTTGACTAGGGAGTGTTCGAGGATGTAAATTCCCCGGTATTAAGGGGGATTCTGGTCCAATTCCTGTCCAGGGCACGGGGTATGGAACACGTCACCGAGCGCAGGCTGGCGGCTATCCTGATGGCCGACGTGGTGGGGTACGGCCGGCTAATGGGGGACGATCACGAGGCCACGGTCCAGGCGCTGACCGATTCCCGCCGCATGTTCGCCTCCCAGTTCGAGGCGCATCGCGGCCG
>JAPUJL010000257.1 GCA_027296185.1 SAR324 cluster bacterium
AGACAGGCGGCACACCGGTGGAATCGGGATTCACCGAGGCGCCCGCCGATCGGATCGGATAGAACCTAGCCGCGGGGGAGGGGATTCTGCTTGAACTCGAGGGGGTGGGGCGCGGGATTGCCCGAGTGAATGTGGTCGATCACCTCAGCGACCTTGTCCGCCGTGACGCCCCGGAACCACCTGCCCTGGGGATAGCAGACCGCGGTCGGACCTTCCTGGCACATGCGCAGGCAGCCCACCTTGGTGCGGTAAATCTTCGCGTCCCGCATCCGCGGGAACAGTTCCTTGATCTTGGCCTTGAGCGCGTTCCAGGCGGCCAGCCCCTCCTCCGGCGAACAGCAGTCGGGGCCGGTGCACAAGAAGAAGTGCGTATCGTACTGGCCGATGCCGTACAGTTCGGCGATTTCGGACAAATTCTTGCCCTGGTGCCCTTCCTTAGCCATCCCAGTCCTTCAAAAGAAAGTGTTCCGTCCAGCCGATCCGGCTGCCGCGGTTCCCCCGAGCGAAGCCGTGGGGCCCAGCCGGCGTCGGATCGGGAGCCTCCGCCGCGCCCCTTTGGCCGCATTACGTGCTGCGCCGCAGCCACCCCAGCACCAACCGCGTTTCCCGCTCCTCGAACTGCCCGGCGTCCAGCTTGCCTTCCTTGAACCCGCTACGCAAATAGTGCAGCTTGGCTAGCCATTCGGTCTCGTCCCGGCAGCGGCTCCAGCCCCCCTCGCTCCGCTTGACCAGCCGCTCGTACTCGGCATCGTCCAGCCACAGCGGTGAGCTGTCGGACTCGGGCCGCACATTGACCGGCACGGGCTATTCCCCCTCGAACTCGACCAGATTCACCATGCGATACTCGGTGAGCCGCTGCCGGCCCTTGAGATCCACCAGCTCCACGACGAAGGCCAACCCGGCCACCCGGCAGCCCACCTGCTCCACCAGGTCGCAGGCGGCGCGCATGGTGCCGCCGGTGGCCAGCAGATCGTCCACCATCAGCACTCGCATGCCGCGCTCGAGCGCGTTGGTGTGAATCTCCAGGCGGTCCTTGCCGTACTCCAGTTCGTACTCGACGCTCACTTTGTCCCCCGGGAGCTTGCCCGCCTTGCGGATTGGGACGAATCCCGTGCCCAACTCCAGGGCGATGGGCGCCCCTAGGATGAAGCCCCGAGCCTCGATCCCGGCCACCATATCGATCGGTTGGCTCCGGTAGGCGTCCGCCATGGCGCTCACCGCCTTGCGCAGTCCCTCCGCGTGCAGAAACAGCGTGGTGAGATCGCGGAACTGGATGCCCGGTTTGGGAAAATCGGGAATCGTGCGGATCAGTTCCTTGATCTCATCCATGGGGAACATCTGAAGTCCACGCGTGCGGCCGGGCGCCCCGCTTAAGGCGGGAATAGCGGAGTGGCCGGCTCGGGAAAGCGGGCCGGCCTCGCCGCCGCCTCCTGTTTTTAGTCCAGGCCGCCCGCCATCACAACCCATTTCGCCACGGAGAGCCCAAATCCCTCGGCCGGGCGCTCCGCTCCGGGCGGGGACAATTCGGGCGGACTGGGCTGGCGGACTTGTGGGGAAGGAACGCGGCGGGGACTCGGCGTCCCGAGGCATCGCCCGGCGATGCTCGAACCCTATTGCGCGGCGGAAGCTTGCGCTTCCGCCTCCTGCTCGCTTTCCCGCTGCATCTGCAGGTACTTGTTCAGCTTGAGGCGATCCAATTCCTTGATGCCCACGAACCGCAGGTGCATCTGGAATTCGTTGGGGGTGGGCGCTTCCGTGTAGAGCACCTCGGCGACCAGATCGTCCTTGATTCGCGCCTGGGGCAACTGAAAGACGATGATGTCTCCTTCCGCGGGCCTCGTCTCCGGGGCCACCGCCATGATCCGCAATCCGCCCAGGCTGAGGTCCACGATGTGACCGGGCAAGGAGAATTGCGACTCGTTCCGCTTGAAGGCCTTGTGGCGCTTTTCCGACGCGAATTCCTCCTTGACCACGAAGAAATGTCCATCGATGGACACCGGAGACCGGGGTGCGGCCCGGTAGAGCAGCTTGCGGATGGCCGTGGTGTGCTCTATGGCCACCGCGGGTGCGCCGTGCTGGGTCTGGCCGAGAATCTTGGCGTCGAACTCGTACTCCGCGTCGTTTTCCCGCGACACGCTGAAATTCAGTTCGGAAAAGCGGGTCAGGTCGACGGCCTTGCCGCGGGAGGTGGGCGGACGCACATAGAACGACGCCTCGTTGATCCCGATGATGGCCGTCAGGTAGCGCACCGTGCGCTTGGGGTGAGGAATGGTGCACTGCATCCGGATGCCCGCGGGCAACATGCGGGTGCTCGTGAACGGATTCCGCGGATTTCCGAAACCGTAACCCAGCCGTTGGCGGAGACGGGGCACCTTGCGTAGCGCCGCGTGGCCCGGAAAGTTCTGGCGGAACTGCTCCACGACCCCCTCGAATGCCGTGCGGATCGACATCAGCGGCATCAGGTCCCTTGCCTCGTTGCTTTCCGCCAGCGCCGCCAGGGATTCGCGGTCCTGCTCCTCCAAGCCGGCCTCGGAAAACAGCAACCTCAGCCGCGCCTCGTCCCGTAGCGCCGACCGCTCCAGCATCCGCACGCGGCGGGTCCACATCAAGTAAACCACGACGCAGAGCACAGCCAACAGGAGCCCGGCCAGAATGCCGATGAAGACCGGATTGCTCCCGCCGCCCTGGCCCTCGAACTTCAGCGAGCTCAGGTCGAGGTTTGTGGCGATTTGCAGCAGCGTGAATTTGTCCATGAGACGCACTATCCGATATACTTGGCCGATATGATTAGCCGATAGGCTGGGAACGGCGCTTCGAGCGCTCAGTATAAATGATCCTCTGGGGTCGGTGCAATTTGCAAAACGATTCGCAGGGCAGCCCGCAGGGCGATCCGCTGGAAGGGGTGCAAGAGGCACACCGCCAGCGCCTGGCATTGTTCGGCGGCTCGTTCAATCCGGTGCACCAGGCACACCTGGAGGTGATCCAAGGGGTGCTCGGGCGCGGGGATATTTCCCATGTGATCGCGATTCCGGTGAACCGCTCGCCGTTCAAGGAGGGCGAGGAGCTCCTGCCCGGCGATCTGCGGTTGCGGATGCTCCGTGCCGCGCTGAAGGGGTGGCCGGGGGTGAGCGTATCGGACTTGGAGTTGCGGCGTCCGCCACCCTCCTACACGATCCACACGGTCGAGCAGATGGCGCGGCGCTATCCCCGGGACGGCCTGTGTCTGGTGATGGGCGCCGATACCGTCGCGGCGTTCGCCGATTGGTTCCTGGCCGGCCACATTCTCCGCAAGGCGTCGCTGCTGCTGGTGGGCCGACCCGATTCCGGCCAGCCCCTCGCCGACGATCCCTCGTCGTGGCGGATTTTCCTGCCGGAGGAGTGGCGCTCCGCCGTGCACGCCCGCGACGGGGCCCTGTGGGACGAACGGGAACGCCTGCTGGTCGAGCGGATGCCGTTGCGCGTCGCCGCGGTCTCTTCCACCCGGATTCGGCAGGAGCGGCGCATGGAACAGGTTCCTCCGGCGGCGCGGGAACTGCTGGAGGCCCATCTGGCTGCCCAGAGCAAGAGCTCTACGGAAAATCCCGCTGGACGAATCCGTTGACCCCGGGCTTCGCTCCGCCTCTCGTGGGCGCGCCATGAGCCGCATCAGGGTGATCTGGGTCGGCAAGACCGCCAAGGGATTTCCCCAGAATGGGGTCGACCACTATCTCAAGCGCATCCGGCCCTACCGGGAAATCGAATGCGTGGACGTCCGGCCCGGGGACCACTCCGGCCGCGATCCCGCGCAGGCGCTCAGAGTGGAAGGGGAGGCGATTCTCAAGCGCATCGAAGACCGGGCGCGGGTGATCCTGCTCGACGAGCGGGGAACCGCCCTGTCCTCCCCCGACCTGGCCCGCGGGCTGGAGGAGCGCCCCGCGGCGACATTCGTGATCGGCGGAGCCTACGGGATCGACGGGCGCGTCGCGGCCCGGGCCGACGACCGCTTGTCGCTGTCCAAGCTGACGGTGCCTC
>JAPUJL010000258.1 GCA_027296185.1 SAR324 cluster bacterium
AGAAAAAAGTTCCCGATATGGGAACATCTTAAGCGCCGCAAATCAGGAAGTCAACGAATAATCCACGGGCATGTCGCTGGTAGGCCAAACCTTCGAAATTTTCCCCCACCGGCACATTTTAGCGAATTGGCCTGGGCGAGCCGACGAGAATTGGTATGAAAGATACCAAAAATAATGCCGCCATCCCCTACCTGACCACCGGGCAGATGATCGAGGTGGACCGCGCGATGATGGAGGATTACCGGATCGAGCTGATCCAGATGATGGAGAACGCCGGGCGCAACCTGGCCCAGCTGGCGCGGACGCGGTTCCTGGGCGGCGACCCGGTGGGGAAGCCGGTGACGGTGCTGGCGGGAACGGGCGGCAACGGCGGGGGCGCCCTGGTGGCCGCCCGGCGGCTGCACAACTGGGGCGCCCGGGTCGAGGCCTTCGTGACCAAGCCGGACGAGGCCTTCGCGCCGGTACCGGCTCATCAGCTGGGGATTTTGCGCCGCATGGGCGTTCCCGTGACGATCGGCGCCCCGGAGGGGGCCGGGGGACCCAGCCCCGCCACGGGCGGGGTGATCCTGGACGGCGTGATCGGCTACAGCCTGCAAGGCGACCCCCGCGGCACGGCCGCCGGGCTGATCGGATGGGCCAAGGCCGCCGGCGCGCCGGTGCTCTCGCTCGACGTGCCCTCCGGCGTCGATGCGGGCGGCGGCAAGGTTTACGATCCGGCAATCCGCGCCACCGCGACGATGACCCTGGCCCTGCCCAAGGAGGGGCTTCGGGCGCCGGGCGTGGCCGGGTACGTGGGCGAGCTGTACCTGGCCGACATTAGCGTGCCGCCCGGGCTTTATGGGCAACCCGCGCTGGGGTTGGCCGTGGGACCGCTCTTTGCGCGGGAGGAAATCCTCCGCCTCGCGTAACGCCGCCGGTTACGGTCCATATTCCGGCGGGCCGCCGGGGGTAGACAGCCGCTCCGGTCCATGGTCAGATCAACCGTTTGCGCGGGGCGGGGCCGGATTCCGCCAGTGCCCTCGACGGATGGGCCAACCTGCTGAGGAGAATCGGCGATGAAACTGCTCTGGTTCCACTTGATGCCGTACACCGAACTGCCGGACGATTTCCGGGAGAAGAACTCCTCGGTGTGGGTGGACATCGACTCGAAGCTGTTCAAGCCCGAGCGGGCCCACCGCATGTACAACGAGTTCATGGACGAGTTGGAGTACGCGGCGGAGTGCGGCTTCGACGGGATCTGCGTGAACGAGCACCATTCCAACGGTTACGGGCTCATGCCCTCGCCGAACCTGATCGCCGCCTCCCTGGCCCGCCGCACGTTCGACACGGCCCTGTGCGTGATGGGAAATTCCCTGGCGTTGTACAACCCGGCGGTGCGCGTGGCGGAAGAGATGGCGATGATCGACTGCATCTCGGGCGGGCGGCTGATCGCGGGCTTTCCGGTCGGTTCGGCCATGGACACCTGCTACGCCTACGCCCAGAACCCCAGCATGCTCCGCGCGCGCTACCGCGAAGCCCACGACCTTATCATCCGGGCCTGGACCACCGAGGAGACCTTCGCCTTCAACGGGCGCTACAACCAGCATCGTTACGTGAACGCCTGGCCCCGGCCGGTGCAAAAGCCTCACCCGCCGATCTGGATTCCGGGCGGCGGCTCCGTGGAGACCTGGCAGTGGTGCGCGGAGATGGACTACGTCTACGCCTACCTCTCCTATTTCGGCTTCCGCGAGGGGAACGCCACGATGCAGGGCTTCTGGGATCAAATGAAGGAGTTGGGCAAGGACCCCAATCCCTTTCGGGCCGGCTTCCTCCAATTCGTCGGGGTCGCCGAGACCCGCGAGGAGGCGCGCAAGCTGTACAAGGAGGCCGGCGAGTATTTCTACGGCCGTTGCCTCCACGTCGACCAGCGCTTCACCAATCCCCCCGGATACACCACCGAGGCCACCATCCGCGCCAAGGTGACCTCCATGATGAGCCTGGCCGCGGCCCGGGCGCAGGTGTTCGCCAAGGCCCAGGAGTGGGACGAGATTCTGGAGAAGGGCTACGTGATCATCGGCACGCCGGACGAGGTGGCCGATCAACTGCGTAACGTGGCCACGACGCTCAACGTGGGTCATCTGATGCTGCTGCTGCAATACGGCAACATGACCCGCGACGTGACCCAGTACAACACCCGCCTCTTCGCCGAGCAGGTGCTGCCGCAAATCGGCGACCTGTTCGACAACGAATGGGAAGACCGCTGGTGGCCGCAGCCCATGCCACCGGAGGCGCGCGCCACGCCGCATTCCCTCTCCCAGGCCGCGGCGCCGTGAACCCGGTCGAACGCACCGTGGAGGTCAATGGCCGCCCCTGCCGGGTCTGGGAGGCCGGCGAGGGCGAGCCCCTGGGCTATCTGGCCGGGCTGGGCGGGCTGCCCAAGTGGCCGCCGATCCTGGACAAGCTCGCGGCGAAGCGGCGGGTCATCGCGCCGTCCCTGCCGGGCTACCCGGGTTCTCTGGGGCACGACCTGTTGGACGATCAGTTCGATTGGGCGCTGGCCGCGGAGGCGCTCTTGCGGGGCGCGGGACTGGAGGGGGCCGATCTGGTCGGCGTATCCGTGGGCGGGGCTCTGGCGGCCGAGGTGGCTGCGATCTGGCCGGCCATGGTGCGGCGGCTGGTGCTGCTGGCGCCCTTCGGCATCTTCGACGAGGCCGAGCCGGTGGCGGACGTGTTCGCCGTGCGGCCCAAGAACCTGGCCCAGTTGCTCTGTGCCGATCCGGCCAAATTCGCCGCGCTCATCGAGCCCCACGAGGGAGCCGACGACATCGAAACCAAGGTTGAGCAGGCGCGGGCCGCGGAGGCGGCGGCGCGCATGCTCTGGCCACTGGGGGATACCCGGCTGGTCAAGCGGCTGCCGCGCATCGTCCAACCGACGTTGATTCTTTGGGGCAGCGAGGACCGGGTGATCCCCCCATCCTATGCCCACCGCTTTGCCGAGGCCATCTCCGGACAGACCGAGGTGCAGGCGATCCCCGGCGCCGGGCATCTGGCCGATCTGGACGCCCCCGGTCCCGTCAGCGAGGCGGTGCTGGGCTTCGTCAACTGACCCGGCTCCTTCCATTCGACGTCACCCGCGCATCGGCGGCACAGGGAGCGAGCGCGCTAACGCCGGCGGGGCTATCGCGGCCCGCCGGGGTTGGGTTCGGGGGAAATTCTGTATCAGGAGCGGCGAACCGATGGAAATTCGGATGGACGGCCGCAAGGCCCTGATCACCGGTGGCAGCCTGGGGCTCGGCCGCGCCATGGCGGCCCGCTTCGTGGAGGCGGGAGCCGAAGTGGCCATCGCCTCGCGCCGCGCCGCGGTGCTCGACGAAGCCAAGGCGGAGATCCTGGCCCAGACGAAGGGGCGCGTCGAAACCTACCCGTGCGACGTGGCCGACCCCCAACAGATCGAGGAACTGTACCGCCGGGCGAATGCGGATCTGGGCCAGATCGATATCCTGGTGAACAACGCGGGCACGTCCGCCGCCGGAAAGTTCGAGGAGATCACCGACGAGGAGTGGCAGGCGGACCTCGACCTCAAGCTGTTCGCCGCCATCCGGCTTAGCCGCCTGGCCTTTCCCGCGATGAAGCGGCGGCGCTGGGGCCGCATCATCAACGTACTGAACGCCCACGCCAAGGCACCGGCGCCCAACTCGGCACCCACGGCGGTCTCGCGGGCGGCGGGGATGGCGCTGACCAAGGTGCTGGCCGGCGAGGGCGCCCCGCACAACGTGCTGGTCAATGCCTTGTGTACCGGGCTGATCGTCACCGATCAGTGGCTTCAGCGGCAGATGCGCGATCACTCCGGCCAGACCTTCGAGCAATTCACCGCCGACGTGGGCAAGCGGGTGCCCATCGGCCGCATGGGCGAGGCGGAGGAGTTCGCCAACGCCGCCTGCTTCCTGGCCTCCGACGCCGGATCCTACATCACGGGCACCGCCATCAACGTGGATGGGGGACTGTCGCCGGTGGTGTAACCGCGGCTGTGCTGGTTCCCCGCGCCCCCTATGCGCGTGACGGCCGGCGGCTCCCGATCGCCGCACCGAGGGCATGACCCGAACCGCTCCGCACCTGGAACCTCCCCGTTACCTGGAGGGCCGGCGGCTGTTGGAACTGCTGCCGCCCATGGAGGCCCTGCGCGCCATCCAGCGCTTCTTCGCCGGCCACGGCCCGGAGAGCGTGCTGGCGCCGGAGCGCATCCATCTGCGGGTGCCGGGGCGGGAGACGGTGGGGCTCTACATGCCCTCCGCCACACGGGAATACGTGGGGGTGAAGATCGTCCACCTCATGCCGAGCCGCTATCCCTCGGTGGAGGCGGAAATCTTCCTCTACGACGCGGAGACGGGGCGCCTGCTCTTCTGGGGCGATGGCAAGCCGCTCACCGGGCTGCGTACCGCCGCGGTCTCCTGCGCGGCGAGCCTGCGGCTGAAACCGGACTGCCGGCGGCTGCTGGTGTACGGCGCGGGAATCCAGGCCGCCGCCCACATCGTGGCCTTCGCCGCGGCCTACCCGATGCTGGAGGACATTCGTGCCGCCGCCCGATCCGCCGAGAGCTTCCGCCGCCTCCAGGGCTTGCTGCCGGCGGAACTGGCGGGGCGCGTCACGCCCAGCGCCGAGCCCGCGGCCGATCTGGCCGCCGCGGACTGCGCGATCGCCACGACCCCCGCCCCGGAGCCCCTGTTCCGCTGGGAGGAGGTGCCCGCGGGCTGTCACCTGGTGGGGATCGGCTCGGCCACGCCGGAGATGAACGAATTGCCGCCGGAGGCCTTCCGCGAGGCGGAGGCATGGGTGGATACCCGCGACACCCTGCGCGAGTCGGGCGATCTGCACGCCGCCCAGCGCAACGGGTGGAGCGAGGCGGAACTGGCCGGCGACCTGTTCGCCCTGCTCGCCGAGCCGCCGCCCCGGCCCGGCCCCAAGCGGGCGCGGGCGACCCTGTTCAAGTCCGCCGGTCACGCAGTCCAGGATCTGCCCCTCCTCATCCGCCTCTGGGAGGCCATGCAGGAGGGGTAAGGTGCCGGCCGACGCCCGGGAGTGGAGCGGGGGCGGAGCGGCACCGCACCCCACCGCGCACAAGGCCCTTGCCAGGGCGCGGCGGTTTTGCGCATGCTCTGTGGGGATCGGCGAGGCGCGTGTCAACGCCGGGTTCCCGGTACATCTGGAGCAGACGATGGGCAAGGCGTTATCCGAAGCGGAGATCGAACGCTACCGGCAGGAGGGCTATCACTTTCCCGTTCGCGCTTTCTCGGCGGACGAGATGGCCGGGCTGCGCCGGGAGGCCGAGGCGCTGGAGGGGCATCTGGGGGAGAGCCTGGTCGATTACCGCAGCAAGATCCATCTGGTGTCGACCGTGCTCAGCGGCCTGATCCGCCATCCGGCGATCCTGGACGCGGTGGAG
>JAPUJL010000259.1 GCA_027296185.1 SAR324 cluster bacterium
CCCACGGCCCGAGGGCTCTTCCGGCATTCGCCGGCGCCGCCGAGTCCGCGGTGCCGCGCCATTTTCCTTTCCTGGCATTGGGCTTGCTTTTCCAAGGGTCACGACTCGCATTCGATTCGTGAACCGAGCCCTCCGCAGCCGGAGCGCTCCCGGAGCCCTGTCATGTCAGAAATTGTCACCAAACCGCCGCTCTGCCGGAATCCCCGTTGCGCCCAGGGCGCGGGAAGTTCCGGATACTGCCCCGACCATCTCCAGGCCGCGCTGCGGCGTTACTCGCTTCCGCAACTGGTCGACCTGGCGGCGGAACTGATCGACGAGGCCGCGCTCCGCCCCCGGCACTTCCCCGCCGACCCCCCGGCTCCCGCGCCGCTGCTCAACTAATCCGCATCTTTTTGAATTTTCCGGTTCCACCGCCCGGCGCCCTCGAACGGCGGCGCGGGGGAGGATGCCCGGTTCACTTGGCCCGGCGCCTTACCTGGCCTGGCACCTTACCCGGCGACTGGGGCGGACCGGCTCAGGAACCAGTGCTGACACGCCGTTACGCCCTCCCCAATGGGAACCGGCACCCCCAGGGTGGCGAGGGTCATTTCCACCCCACCCAGCACCGCCAGCACCTCCAGCTCATTCAGCGAGCCCAGATGGCCGATCCGGAACGCCTTGCCTTGTAGCGGTCCGATCCCGACGCCCAACGAGAGCCCGTAGCGCTCGGCGGAAAGCTCGGGAACCCGCGCGGCGTCGTGACCCTCCGGCAGGCGAATCCCCGTCACCACATCCGAAGCGGTGGCGCGCTCCTGGGCCACCAGCGGAAGGCTCCACGCCTCGACCGCCCGGCGCACCCCTTCGCCCAGCAGTGCGTGACGGGCGTACACCTGCTCCAGCCCTTCCTCCTGAAGCAGGTCGAGGGCCTCGTCCAGCCCGAAGAGCAGCAACGTGGCGGGCGTAAAGGGGAAGAATCCCTTGCGGTTGAACTCGATCACCGGGGCCCAGTCGAAGAAGTGGCGGGGCAGCCGCGCCGCCTCGCCCGCCCGCAGGGCCCTGTCGCTCACCGCCAGGATCGTCAGGCCCGGCGGGAGCAGCAGCCCCTTCTGGGAGCCGGCCACGGCCACGTCCACGCCCCACTCGTCGAAGCGGAAATCGATGCTCCCCAAGCCGCTGATGGTATCCACCAGCAGCAGCGCGGGATGGCCCGCACGGTCCATGGCCTCACGGATCGCCGGGATGTCGCAGGTCACCCCGGTCGAGGTCTCGTTGTGGATCGCCAGGACGGCCTTGTAGCGCGGCTCCCGGTCCGCCGACAGTCGGTCGTACACCAAGTCCGGCGGAATGACGCTGCCCCAGGGCAGGCCGGATAGCTCCACCTCGCAGCCCAGCCGGGTGGCGATCCGGGCGAACAGGTGGCTGAAGTGGCCGATCCCGAAGGCCAGCACCCGGTCGCCGGGCGAGAGCGTGTTCACCAGCGCCGCCTCGAGACCCGCGGTGCCGGAGCCCATGAAGATCACCGGCGCCCCCCGCTCCGTGCGGAAGACCTCGCGCAGCTTGGGCAGCACCCGGTGGGTGAGGGCGATGAATTCCGGGCCCCGGTGATCCACCGCGGGGCGGTCCATGGCGCGAAGCACCCGGCCGGGAATGTTCGTGGGACCGGGAACCTGAAGGAAATCTCTACCGGGCATGGGGCCTGGGCCGGATGCGGAATGGATTGCGGGGCCGGCGCCCCCAAGTCCGGAGCGCGGCCGGGCCTCGGCGCATCGGGATCGAATGTTCCGCTGCGCTCAAGTCCGGCGGCTGGCGGCCGATAAAGAAGAAGGATTCATCCGCGGATTCTCCGCTTTCGCGCCTCATTGGGAGGGACAGTTGGCGATTCGACTCGCGACGCGCATCGTGCCTTTGGCGGTGCGGCTGGCGATAGTGGGCCTCGCCTTACTGCCCGCGGCCGGCTGGGGGCAGGGCTTCGACGTGGGTTCCCAGGCATTCACGCCGGGCACGCGGGTGTCGCTGACCTTCCGCAGCCTTTCCAGCGATTCGACCACCGAGGTGGCCGGCGTGACGGAAGCCCAGAGCACCTCCAAGGCGGAAGGCGCGACGGCCTTCGCCGGGATCCAGATCGATCCGTTGCTGATCGGCCTGGGCGGCGACGTCGACGACGTGGAGCAGGAGACCCAGAGCGTCCGCATCGAGAACCGGCGCGAATCCACCGCCGCGTTCGTCACCCTCGACTTGGGCCGATTCGCCACCGTACTGAGCACCAGCCGCTTTGTCGAGAATGCGGAATTCGAGGACTTCAACACGGGCATCAGCGTGACGCGGGGCGTCGAGGTGAATACCGACGTGCAGTTGGGGTTGTTTCTCCACCTGGGCTTCTTCCGCGCGGGCTATTCCGCGGGCGTCAACCGAATGAAGCTGGAGTTCGACGTCGACCTGTTGAACGTGCCGCTCACCCAGATCGTCGAGCGCTTCAAGTTCCAGACCGACTCCCGCGACTTCGCCCTGCTCCTCGGCGGAGAGAGCGGCCCCTTCTTCACCGCCCGCTACAGCGTCACCAAAGCGCCCGCCACCCAAGGCGACCTGTTCGACTTCGGGGGCTCCCGCGAGGAAATCCGATCCGCCTCGGCCGGCTGGCGCTTCGACGGCGGCAGCAGCGCGGCCTTCGTCTACTCGACCAGCGAGTCCGACCTCAGCTTCCCGGGCTTGACCGAGCTCAACGTGCGGCAGGAATCGCGCCGGATCGTGACCCAGCTCGACGGCGGGATGCGGCTGGAAGCGGCTCAGACGGTGCAGCGGACCCGGGACGAGTTCACCCAGGCCGGCGGACTGGAGACCATCAAGAACAAGCGCACCCGCATCGAAGTGGGTATCGGCTGGCGCTTCTGAGCCGCTGGCCCGACCCTGTCCCTCCGAAGCTTCCACAATCCACCGCCGGCGCCCCGCCCATCAGCCGCCCTCCAGCGGAATCGGCTGGGTGAGGTCGCTATCCGGCAGCACCCGCTGGATCAGGTTCGCCAAATGCTGGGCGGTCTTCGGGTCGATGGTGGCCCCCGGATGGCGCACCCGGTTGGAGCCGATCAGCCCCCGCAGCCGGTAGACCTCCTTGCGGATCGCCAGGCCCGGCTGCTGCTCGAACACGATCAGCGGCAGAAAGCGGTGGTATACGCGCCAGGCCGCCTCCCAGTCCCCGGCGCGGGCGGCGGAGACCATCGCCTGCAGCGCCTCGGGAAAGGCGAAGCCGGTCATGAAACCGTGAGAGCCGCGCTCCAGATCGAACAGGCCGTAGAGCGCCCCCAGCCCGCTGAGCACGGTGACCTGGCGCCCAGCCATCCCCTCGAGCAGCGCCGTCACCTTCTGCGGCGAGGGCAGCGCCTCGGCCTTGATGCACGCCACGGCGGGAATCTCTTCCACCAACCGCAGCAGCAGCGGGACGGACATGTGCACCTGGGTCGAGCCGGGGTGATCCTGCACCACGATGGGAATGGAAATAGCGTCGGCGACCTGCTGAAAGTACTGGAAGATGCGCTCCTCGTTTGGCACCGGCTCGCGGGACGGCGTCACCATCACGCCCGCCGCGCCAAGGGATTCGGCCATCTGGCTCAGGTCGCGGGCCACCGCCGTGCCGCTGTGGCTGGTGCCCACGACGATCGGGATACGGCCGGCGGCCGCCTTCACGGCCCCCTCGATCAGCTGCTCGCGTTCCCGGTCGGTGAGGCGGTTGGCCTCCCCCAGCACCCCGAGGATGGTGACGCCATCCACCCCCCTGTCGGCCATGGCGCGGACGATCCGGTGAAAGGCCTCCAAGTCCAGGCTCTCATCGTCGTGAAAGGGAGTCACCAGGATCGGAAACACCCCTTCGAATTTCACTGCGTTAGGGTTCATGCGGAATCCAAAAATTCGATGCGGCCGCTCTGGAACGAGGTTGCACCGGATGCGCCGCCGGGATTGCATCTGACCGGAGGCGGTCTCAACGACGGGCGGCCGCTGGTTTTCCGGTCCGAGCGAAGCGGGGAAATCCCATGGCACCGTTCGGTTCTCGAGTCACGAAGGGTGTCGCCGAAACGCTTCGCATCGCTTAACCTGCCATAGGCGCCAGCCCAAGACGACGAATTTTGGGCAACATGCATTCAACCGGGTGCAGGGGCTTTCAGCCCCTGCAGGGGTCCTAGCGACAAAGCCCCTAGCTCCTCCGATCTACGTTGCTGTGGAGCCCACACCTCATGAAAGTCCACACCATCGGCCATTCGAATCACGATTGGGAGACCTTCCTGGGGTTGCTGCGCGCCCACGGGGTGCGGACCTTGGCCGACGTGCGCAGCGCCCCCCGCAGCCGCTTCCCCCACTTCAATCGGGGCCGCCTGGAAACCGCCCTGAATTCCGCCGGTATTGCCTACCGCTGGCTCGGTGAGGCCCTGGGCGGACGGCCCGCCGACCCAGCCCTCTATCCCGGCGGCGATCCCGCCCCCGGCGTCCTGCCCGATTACGAGCGGGTGCGCGAAACCCCGGCCTACCGGGAAGGGCTCGAGCGGCTGGCCGTGCTGATCGAGGACGACCCCGAGGGCGGCGTCTGCGTCATGTGTGCCGAGGAAGACCCCGGACGCTGCCACCGCAACTGGCTCATCGCCCCCGATCTCCGCGCCCGCGGCATCGAAGTGAT
>JAPUJL010000026.1 GCA_027296185.1 SAR324 cluster bacterium
GGCTCCGCCGACGAGGTCACCGGCTTCAAGGCGGGCGTGGCTCTGCCGTTGTCCCCAGCGTTCCTGGTGGGCGTGGCCTACGAGAGCTACGAGTTGACCGAGGAAGCCCTCACGGACGACGCCATAATCAACTTCGAGATATTCGACGTCTTTATCGTGCTGCCCTTCCCGATTGTGAACATTGGCTTGGGCTACGGTCAGGGGACGGCCGATCTGGAACTGCCCATCGCCGGCCAGCCGACCATCGAGGAATCCACGGACGTGACGAATGCATTCATCACGCTGGGATTGCCGGTGGGCGTGTGGGACGTCCACGTCGGATGGCATTCGGTCACCGCCGATGAAATCGACACCACCATCGGGGGATTCCCGGCGGTGATCGACCTGAGCGGAACCATGTGGTCCGTGGGCGCCTCGATCTTCTTCAAGTAGCCCCCGCTTAACATTCTTCAGTGGCGCCGGGCGGCACAACAGGACGCCCGCGGACACCGTGCGCTTCCCAGCCGCACCTTAGCGGGTGCGGCCTCCGTCGTTTTCCGCATCCCCCCAACAGATCCGTCCAGCAGACCCCTCCAGTCCGGCGCTCACCCGCGGCGGACAAATTTCTGCAGGCAGTGGGGCGTGAGCGGCGCGTACTTCTTCACCGCACCGGTGGCATTGACCACTTCCCCGACGTAGAGGTCTCCGCGGGAATCCACCCAGAGGCCGTGGGGTGCCATGAAGTTGCCGGGCAGGATCGGGTCGCCGCCCCCGCCGATGCGGCCCACGATCTCGCCGTCGGGATTGGTGACGGTCACCCGGGCGATGGGCTCGTGGCCCGGGGGCGGGTCGTTCATCAGCTTGAGATGGGCGTAGTCGCCCCCGCCGAAGATGAAGCCCAGCTCGGAAATGTAGATCGTGTCCTGCCCGTCGATGAAGATGTCCGTGGGGCGGTTGAGCCATCCCCACTGATTCAGGAATTCCCCCTTGGGCGAAAAGATCTGCACCCGCGAATTCTCCCGGTCGGCGACGTAAACCCGCCCGGCGCTGTCCAGGGCGATGCCGTGGGGCAGGTTGAACTGGCCCTCCCCCGATCCGGGCTCGCCCCAGGAGAAGAGGTGCTCGCCTTCCGCGGTGAACTTGTGGATGCGGGCGTTGCCGTAACCGTCGGCGGCGTAGATCTCGCCGGAGGGCGTGACGGCCACGTTGGTGACGGTGTTGAACGGCCCGCCCGCGCGGGAGACGGGCGACTTCATCCGCACGTAGCCGGTATCGGACGGGGTTCCGTCGCCGATCTGAAGCTCGCGCTTTCCGTCGAGGGAAAAGCGGTTCACGGTGTGCCCCTCGTCGTCGACGAGAAACAGCCGGTCGCCGCTGTGCATGTAGACTCCGTGGGGGCGGGTGAACATCCCCTCGCCCCAGGCATCGAGGAATTTTCCCTCCTTGTCGAACACGATCAGGGGATGATCGCCGCGGGTGAAGACGTAGACCCGATCCCGGCTGTCCACCCCGACGCCGACCACCTCGGTGTAGGCCCAGCCTTCGGGAAGCTGGTCCCACCCCTCGGTGACCTCGTACTCGATCTTGAAGGCTCCTCTGGCCATGCTCTCCTCGCTCCGCCGGCGTGATTCAATCCTCGTGGCGCCCGCCCAACCACGGCCCGCAGCCACGCCCCGGGTATCCCTAGCACAGGGCAGGCGCGCGCGGTAGCAGAGGGGCGTTGCCCTCGCATGGCGTGCCCGTTTCGGGTCAAGAAATCGGGCGGGCGGCGCTTTGCAATCGGCGGGCGGGCCTCTATCATGGAGGACATGGATCGATTGGCGATATTTCTCCTTGGGCTTTTCGCAATGACCCTGGCGGCCGGCTGCAGTTCCAATCCGTATTACGACCCCGCGAAGCCGCACCACACGCCAGACGGTTTCCGCAACAACTATCCCCACCCCGAAAAGGGGAGCCTGCTGAAGTGGAAGTGGGATCAGTTCTGGGACGACCTGCCCGAGGAGGTGGAGGGCGGGTACCACCCGGAGGTGCTGGAGCCCGACCTCGACGCGTTGATCGCGAAGCGGCTCAATCCCTCGATCACGTGGATCGGCCATGCGACGCTCCTGGTGCAAATGGGCGGGTTGAACGTGCTCACCGATCCGCATCTGACCGAGCGGGCCTCGCCCTTCACCTGGGCCGGCCCCAGGCGGCGGGTGCGCCCGGCCCTGACGTTGGAGCAGTTGCCCCACATCGACTTGGTGGTGATCTCCCACAATCACTACGACCACCTGGACGAAGGCACGGTGGTGGGGCTGCGGGATCAGCCCGGCGGACCCCCCCAGTTTTTCGTGCCCCTGGGTCTGAAGCCCTGGTTCGCGGAGCTGGACGTGGACACGGTGAGCGAGATGGATTGGTGGTCCTCCACCGACCACCGGGGGCTGCGCGTCAACTTCGTCCCGGTGCAGCACTGGAGCGGGCGCAGCCTCTTCCGGTCGGACGTGAACGAAACCTTATGGGGCGGCTGGATACTGGAAAGCCCCGGTTTTCGCTTCTTTTTTGCCGGGGATACGGGCTATTCGCGGGATTTCGCCGACATCGCCGGCAGGTTCGGGCCCATCGACCTGGCGGCGATTCCCATCGGGGCGTACGAACCCCGCTGGTTCATGAAGGTGATGCACGTGAATCCCGAGGAGGCGATCCGGATCCACCAGGACGTCGCCGCCCGCTACTCGGTGGGCCTGCACTGGGGCACCTTCCAGCTCACCGACGAGACCATCGACGAACCCCCCAAACAACTCGCCCTCGCGCGCGAGGCGGCCGGCGTTCCTCCCGAGGAGTTCTTCGTGCTGAAGCACGGGGAAACCCGCAGCATCGAACCGCCGCTCGCTCTGGAGCGCTAGGCTGCAACGCTAGACCGGCGCCCGGGCAAACGTGCCCCGCGCCGACTCATAGGCCCGGGCGGCGCGCAGCACCCGCGCATCGGCGTAGCGCGGTCCGACGATCTGTAGGCCAACTGGCAAGTTTTCCGCGGTCAGCCCGCAGGGCACGCTCGCCGCGGGCTGCATGGTCTGATTGACCCACGAGGTGAGCAGGGGGCTCCGCAACTCCGCCGGAAGCCCCGGCACGGGCAGCGGGGAGAAGTGAAAGCTTGGGGTGAGCAGCAGGTCGTAGCGGTTGAGGAAGGCGTGCATCGTGGCGCCGATCTCCTGGCGTTGCAACAGCGCCCGCTGGTAGTCGCGGGCCGGCACGGACGTTCCCGGCTCGGCCAGCTCGACGAGGATCGGATCGGCCACTTCCCGTTGCTCGGGCGTCATCGCCGCGAGGGCCTGGGTCAGCATCACCCCCTTCAGCGCGGTGTAGGTTTCCGGGGCCGTGCCGATGCCGGGGGGTTCCACCCGCTCCACCTCCGCGCCGAGCTCGGAAAATAGCCCGACAGCAGCCTCCACCGCGGCGGCGATGGCGGGCTCTACCGTGGCCAACCCCATATCGGGGCTGAACGCGATGCGCAGGCCCCGCACACCCTCCTCCAGGCCGATGCGGTAGTCCCGGGGATCGGGCGGCAGGGCGTACCAGTCCCGCGCGTCGGGCTCGGTGATGACGGTGAAAAGCAGCACCGCGTCCTCGACGGAGCGGGCCAGGGGACCCACGTTGGACAGGGTGCCCCACCGGGACGCGGGATAGGCCGGAACCCGGCCGAAGGTGGGCTTGAACCCCACCACCCCGCACCACGCCGACGGAATGCGGATGGAGCCGCCGCCGTCCGAGCCGATGGCCAACGGCCCCAGCCCCGCCGCCAGGGCCGCTCCGGCGCCGCCGCTGCTGCCGCCGGGGCTGCGCTCCGGATTCCAGGGATTGCGGGTGATCCCGGTGAGCGGGCTGTCGGTGGTGAAGCGGTGACCGAACTCCGGGGTGCAGGTCTTGCCCAGCAGCACCGCGCCGTGCTCCCGCAGCCGCGCCGCGGCCGGGCCGTCCTCGTCCCAGGGCTGATCGGGGTCGACCGTTTTGGAGCCGTAAAGCGTGGGGAAGCCCTTGACCAGCACCACGTCCTTGAGCGAGACGGGCACGCCGTCCAGCAGCCCCACCGGCTCGCCCCGCGCCCAGCGGGCCTCGGAGATGCGTGCCGCCTCCAGCGCCCCTTCCCCATCGACCCGGCAGAACGCGTTCAGGCGGGGGTTCAACCGCTCGATGCGCTCCAGCAGCGCCCGGGTGACCTCGACCGGGGACAGCCTTCGGCTGCGGTAGGCCCGCAGCAGTTCCACCGCGCTCAACCAGTGCAGTTCCTCGCTCATGAAATTTTCTACCGGATTGGGTGGGGCCGCGAGTGCGCAGGCACCTCTCGATATCAGTTCGGCGGCGTGTAGCGAAAGCGGGCGTCGCCGTCCCGCAGCACCTGTCCCAAGAGATCGACCTCCCAGGCCAGATACCGGCGCATGGCGCCCTCGGGATCTTCGCAATGCTCGTAGGGCTTGAGATAGACGTCATCGGGCGGCCCGGCCATGAATTCAGCGCCTTCCTCGAGGGGCAGCCCGGCCTCCCGCCAGCCCTCCGTTCCGCCCCGGAGCACCTGTACCGGCCCGGCCCAGGCGGATTCGGCCTCGGCGGCGGCGAGGCGGGCCAACCGGCCGTCGGGCGAAGT
>JAPUJL010000260.1 GCA_027296185.1 SAR324 cluster bacterium
GCTGACCGCCCGCGCGGCGCTGGACGCCCGCCTGCGCCGGTGGGGCGCCCCTGCGCTGGACTGGGGCACCGTGGCGAACCTGGCGGGAGAGGGCGAAACAGCCTGCCCAAAGCTGCGCGAGGCGATCGAGGGCGCCCGTGCGGCCGAGGGGAAGCAGCCCGCGTCCCAGTCTCCAGCCCAATGGGCCGCGGCCTTCGCGGGGATTCTGAACGATCTGGGATGGCCCGGAGAGCGCACTCAATCCAGCGCCGAACGTCAGGCATTCGAGGCCTGGCGGGAATGCCTGGGCGAGTTCGTCCGGCTGGAGCTAGCCTTCCCGCGTCTGAGCCGGGCCGACGCCTCGACCCGGCTGCGCCGGCTGGCGGAGAGCCGCGAGTTTCAGCCCAAGCGGGAGACCGCCCCCGTGCAGGTGCTGGGGGTGCTGGAATCCGGCGGGCTGACCTTCTCCCACCTGTGGATGCTGGGCTTCGACGACCGCATCTGGCCGGCACCGGCCCGGCCCAATCCGTTCCTGCCCCTCGGGTTGCAGCGGAGTGCGGGGCTGCCCCACGCCTCGGCCCAGCGGGAACTGGCCTATGCGGAGGGGGAGACCCGGCGGCTGCTGGGGAGCGCCCCTCAAGCGGTGGCGAGCCACGCCGTCCTGCACGGGGATCAGGAGTTTCGCGTCAGCCCCCTGCTGGAAGGGCTTCCGGAGGTAGAACCCGGCGCGATCGCGCAGAGCGGCCTGGTGGGGCTGCGGGAGGCGATGCGCAACGGCGGTCCGCTCGAGGTGCTGGAGGACTTCCGCGTGCCGGCGCTGCCGGCGGGAAGCCAGGTGCGGGGTGGCGTGGGGCTGTTCCGGGATCAGGCGGCGTGCCCCTTCCGCGCCTTCGCGCGGCACCGGCTGCACGCCGAGCCGCTGGAAAGTCCCCACCCGGGCATCGACGCGGCGGGGCGGGGGAATACACTCCACCACGCCATGGACGAGCTGTGGGGCAACGTCAAGACCCACTCCGCCCTCTGCGAGCTTTCCGAGCCGGAGCTGAACCGCCGCATCGACGAGGCCGCCGCCCGGGCGGTGGAGCGCTTTGCCGAGCGCAACCGGCACCTGGCCGGCAGCCGGCTGCTGGAACTGGAGCGGGAGCGCCTGGCCGCCCTGATCCGCGATTTCCTGCCCAGCGAGCGGGAGCGCCAGCCCTTCGAGGTGGTGGCCCGTGAAGCGGAGCACACCGCCAGCTTCGGCGGGATCAGCGTCCAGGTGCGGGTGGACCGCATCGACCGCCTGCTGTCCGGGGGCCACATCGTAATCGACTACAAGACCGGCCGCAGCGAACTGAGCTCCTGGTTCGGCGAGCGCCCCCGGGAACCGCAACTGCCCCTGTATTGCTCGTCGGCGGACCTGGACTTGGCGGGGGTCGCCTATGCCCGGTTGTCGCGGGCGGCGCTGGGCTTCCGCGCGTTGGCGGCGGAGGCTTCCCTGCTGCCCAAGGCGGCGCCCTTCGACGGATACACCGACCGCACCACCGGCGAGACCTACCGCTCGGCGCAAGACCTCGTCCGCCGGTGGCGCGGCGTGCTGGACGGTCTGGGGGAAGGGTTCCGGTCGGGTGACGCGCGGGTCGATCCGCGGGAGCAGGACTCGCCGTGCCGCACCTGCCCTCTGCCTGCCTTGTGCCGGGTGCACGAGCTGGCGCTGGCGGGTACCGCGAATGACGAGGAGGAAGCCGATGAATAACGGCGGCCGCACGGCTCCAGCGCCCATTGCCGACGCTTTGGATCGGCTGCGGGCGCTCCATGCCCGGCGCTCCTTCCTGGTGCAGGCCCCCGCCGGCTCCGGCAAGACCGAGCTGCTGATCCAGCGGGTGCTGGTGCTCCTGACCCAGGTCGAGCAGCCGGAAGAGGTGGTGGCGATCACGTTCACCCGCAAGGCCGCCGCCGAGATGCGCGGCCGCATCGTGGCCGCCCTGTCCGCGGTGGAGAGGCCCATCCCCCCGGCGGAACCCCACGCCCGATTGACTTGGCGGCTGGCCCGGGCCGTGCGCCGCCGGGACGCTGCACGGGGCTGGGCGTTGCTCCGCAATCCCAACCGCATCCGCAGTTACACCATCGACGCCCTGTGCAGCGACCTCACCCGCCGCCTGCCGCTGCTCAGCCGGCTCGGATCGCCGCCGGGCATCCTGGAGGATTCGCGGGAGCTTTACGCCGAGGCCGCACGGGCGGTACTGGAAGAGCTGGAGCGCGGCGGACCCGCCGCGGCGCCGGCGGGGCGGCTGCTGTTGCACCTGGAGAACGACCCCGCCAAGGCCGAGGAGCTGCTGATGCGCATGCTCGGCAAGCGGGACCAGTGGCTGCGCCACTTGCCCTCCGGCGGCGATCCGGCGGCGCTGCGGGAAATCCTGGAGGCCGCCCTGCGTCGGGTGGTGCTGGACGGGCTAGCGGCCGTCTGGGCGGAATTCCCGCCCGCTTCCCTGGGCGAGTTGAACGAGCTGCTCGCCTTCGCCGCTGCCAATCTGACGCAAGACGGCAAGGACTCCCGCATCCGGGACGCCGCGGAACATCCGCTCGCCGCGAAAGCCGGAGCAGAGGGCGAAGACCTGGAGGCCGCCTTCGCCGCGTGGCTGGGCGCACGGGATTTGTTGCTCACCGGAACCGGCGATTGGCGCAAGGCCATCGGCAAGACCGTCGGGTTTCCCACGTCCAAGAGCGCCGCCAACGGCGTGGAGCAAGACCGCCGCGCGGACATGAAGGCCCGCGTGGAGCGGCTCCGCGATACGCTGCAAAAGCGAGAGCCGCTGCGGGCGGCCCTGGCGGCGCTGGACACGCTCCCCTAT